>NZ_JALBGX010000020.1:0-83862 GCF_023006465.1 Rhizobium sp. PRIMUS64
TGAAGGCCGCAGGTTCAAATCCTGCCCCCGCAACCAGATACACAAAGGCCCGCCTCGTGCGGGCTTTTGTGTATCTCGTAACGGGTCGAGGATTTAACGCCTCCTCAGGGGGCCGCCAAGAAGGCGAAGCCGACGCAGCGGGACAGAAACTTCAAATCCTGCCCCCGCAACCAAATCCCAAATATACGAACATTGACACACAAATGCCCGCCACTCCGGCGGGCTTTTTTGTGTCTAGTCTACGGTACATCGCAGCAACAACCCTCAGGCGCGGGCGACGCCTCTCGCTGAGATGACGGCCCCGGTTCCAGCTGGCGATGGTCTCCGGCATTACGTCCGTCTTGCGTGCGGCGGGCTCGGCACTCATGCGGATCCGCTCGAGGGAAATACCCGCCTTGGCGATATAGTTGAGCGCGGCTGGATTGATTGAACGCGGCCGCTCTTGGAGCGGTCGCGAACCGCATTGCGTTTAATAGGACCACGCTTCGGGACAATCTAACAAATCCGGTCACTTACTCAAAACTCAAGACCAGCGTGCTCTCAAGGGCCGGATTCGCCTACTCGCCCTGTCGTAGGTTGCGAAGTCGGTCGAAAAGGACGGCAAGCACGATTGCCCCACCGATAAAGCATCCTTGCCAGAATGCGTTGATGCCGAGCAGACCAAGACTGTTGCGGATGACCTCGATAAGTGCGGCGCCGACCAGGGCTCCAAAGGCGGTGCCGACGCCGCCAGCCAGATTGGCGCCGCCGATAACCGCGGCGGCAATGACCTGAAGTTCCATTCCGGCGCCGATGTTTGTGGTGACAGCGCCGAGCCAGCCGGTTTGAATGATGCCGGCAACCCCCGCGGACAGGGCAGAAATCATATAGACGATGACCTTGATCCTCGGCACGGGAACGCCCGTCAGTGTCGCGGCGTGCTCATTGCCGCCGATGGCAAAGACATAGCGGCCGAACTTGGTCCAGCGCAGCACGAAACCGGTGATGAGTGCCAGCACGACCATGTAAAGCACTGGATTGGCGATGCCGAAAACCCAGGCGCCGCCACCCAGCGCCAGTAGCTTGTCGTGATCAGGTCCGAACTGGAAAACGACTGTGTTGTTGGACGCAACCATCGCAAGGCTGCGCGCAATCGACAACATGCCGAGCGTGACCACGAAAGGTGGGAAGCCGAGATAGGCAATCAATGCACCGTTGAAAGCTCCGACCAAAAGAGCAGTACCGATTGAGGCGGCGATGCCGACTTCAATGCTGTATCCCGCATGCATGACGACCGCCAGCACCATGCTGCACAGGCAAAGCACGGAGCCAACGGACAAATCGATGCCGCCGGTGATGATGACCAGCGTCATGCCTAGCGCGATAATGGCGACGAAAGTGACGTTGCGGGTGATGTTGTAGATGTTCTTCGCCGTTGCAAAGGAGTCCGTCGCCATCGACAGAAAAATGCAGGCGAGAATGACGGCAATCAGCACCCAGAATGTCTGGCCGCCCATGATCGTCGCAAGCCAGCTGCGTTGCTTCTGTCCGATCGTCTGGTCAAGTGTAATCGCCATCGTCGACCTTCTTCCTTCCTGTTGCAACGGATAGCATCGATCACACCTGTTCGATGGCGCCGGTGATCAGTCCCGTCACTTCCTCCGGCGAACTTGCCGCAATCTGCTTGTCGGCTACTTTTCTGCCTCGCCGCATCACGATCACGCGGTCGGCGACCGAAAAGACGTCGGGCATGCGGTGGCTGATCAGGACAACGACAATACCCCGGTCCCGCAATTGGCGGATCAGATTCAGAACTTCAGCCACCTGGCGCACGGAAATGGCTGCTGTCGGCTCGTCCATCAATACGATTTTCGCTTCAGACAGCATCGTGCGGCCGATCGCTACCGCTTGCCGCTGGCCACCCGACATTTGCTTGACGAGATCGCGGGCCCGCGTCTCGGATTTGAGTTCGCGAAATATCTCGCTGGCGCGCTTGTACATGCTCTTGTGGTCGAGGATGCGAAGAGGCCATACCCCGCGGCGCAATTCTCGGCCAAGGAACACGTTGGCTGCCGCCGTCAGATTGTTGCAGAGCGCCAAGTCCTGGTGAACGATCTCAATGCCATGCTGGCGCGCTTCCTTCGGCTGATGAAGCACGAGATCGGCGCCGTCGAGCCGCATGGTTCCATGGCTCGGTCGAAAGTTGCCGGCAATCATCTTCACCAGTGTGGACTTGCCAGCCCCGTTGTCGCCCATGAGGCCGACAACCTGACCCGCTTCGAGCGAAAACGAAACATCGTTGACTGCCTGGATGGCACCGAAATGTTTGGAAATATTGCTGAGCTCAAGAACTGCCACCAGCCTCCGCGCCTCCCAAAACCTGCGGGCTATCCATCGCTCCCAACCCTGCTTGTCTTCGACGCAAGGCTCCGGCGCGTTCGCCTTTCCAATATCCTCCCAGGAAAAACGATTGGGAGCATTTACGCAAAACCCTGCGACAGCGTCAACTCATTGTCCGGGCCATTGACCTTATTGTCGCAAAAATCTGTTTTGTCAGACAAATATCATTTGACGAGAGTGGCGCCCGGATATTAGCTATCAATGGGGGAGAAAGAGCATGCTAATCCTTGTTACCGGTGCGACGGGCAAGGTCGGGCGGCGCTTCATTGCTGGGCTGCTTGACGATCCGAGATTTTCCAAAGCCCGTGTTCGTGCGCTTTGTCATAATCGTTTGTACGAGGCGACCGACCGTGTCGACGTCATCCAGGGCTCGATCGCCGATCGCGATGTCGTGGCAGCGGCGCTGGATGCGGTTACCCATGTCGTGCATCTCGCCACATGCAAGGAAACGCCTGAAGACATCATGGATGTCACGGTCAAAGGTCTCTTTTGGCTGCTCGAGGAGTTCCGTACGAGCGTCACGGCACGCCAGTTCATCCTGATCGGCGGTGATGCGGGGGTGGGACATTTCCACCATCGCCACGACGGCCCGATCACCGAGAACGCCCGCCATTCTGCCTATCCGGGAAGCTATGCGCTCTCCAAAGTCCTGGAAGAGGTCATGCTGGAGCAGTTTGGCATTCAGTACGGCCTCAATGGGTGTTGTCTGCGCGCGCCCTGGATCATGGAAAAGGACGATTTCAAGTATTCGCTGTCTTTTGGAGACGACGTCTTTGGCGGCCCAGACTGGAAGACGCTCGTTCCGGAGGACGCGGCGCGGCGTTATGCAGCGATGGGTACGGTGCCGCTGCTGCTCGATGCCGACGGGCGTCCGCTGAAACGCAATTTCGTGCATGTCGACGACCTCGTCTCGGCAATACTGGCAGCGATCGATAACCCCCGGGCAGAGCGGCAACTCTTCAATATCTGCATGGATCGACCAGTCGACTATGCTGAAGTCGCCGCCTATCTCCTGCGCACGCGCAATCTCGACTCCATCGACATACCAAGCCGCTTCCATTCCAATTGGATGGACAACAGCAAAGCGAAATACCTGCTGGATTGGCGGCCAAACTACGATCTCGAAATGCTTATCGACTCAGCCTGGCAATACGAGCGTTCGAAGGAGGAGGCTCGCATCGTCTGGTATCCGGGTTGATTTCGTGTGGCGGGCACGCGGTGTCCGTCTGTTTCAAGGGAGGAAACTATGAGGAAGGCATTACTACTTACAGCCGCAGTCTTAGCACTCACCGCCGGGCAGGCCTTGGCCAAGAAGCAACTCGTCATCGTCGTCAAGGGCCTCGACAATCCGTTCTTCGAAGCAATCAATCAAGGTTGCCAGAAATGGAACAAGGAGAACCCCACGGCGGAATACGAGTGCTTCTACACCGGCCCGGCATCGACATCCGATGAAGCCGGCGAAGCGCAGATCGTTCAGGATATGTTGGGCAAGGCAGACACGGCTGCAATCGCAATATCGCCGTCAAATGCGAAGCTCATCGCCCAAACCCTCAAGACCGCCAATCCAACGGTTCCGGTGATGACGCTAGATGCCGATCTTGCCGCCGAGGATGCAGCCTTGCGCAAGACCTATCTTGGCACCGACAATTATCTGATGGGCGCCCGCATCGGGGAGTACATCAAGAAGGCCAAGCCGAAGGGCGGTAAGATCTGCACGATCGAAGGCAATCCGGGAGCAGACAATATTCTACGCCGCGCACAAGGGATGCGCGACACGCTCACTGGCCAGAAGGGCTTGACTGCGCTGAAAGGCGAGGGTGGTTGGACCGAAGTTGCCGGCTGCCCGGTGTTCACCAATGACAACGGTGCCGCGGGTGTTCAGGCAATGACCGATATTCTCGCGGCCAATCCCGACTTGGACGCATTCGGTATTATGGGTGGCTGGCCATTGTTCGGTGCGCCGCAACCATATCGCGACCTGTTCAAACCGATGGCCGAGAAGATCGCTAGCAATGATTTCGTCATTGGTGCGGCCGACACGATCGGCGACGAGGTTGCCATTGCGAAGGAAGGTCTGGTGACTGCGCTCGTCGGCCAGCGGCCATTCGAGATGGGCTACAAGGCACCTTCGGTGATGATGGATCTGATTGCCGGCAAGCCGGTCGAAGATCCAGTCTTCACCGGGCTCGATGAGTGCACGAAGGATACAGTCGATACCTGCATTCAAAAGTAGGTTCAAAGTTTGGCGGCACTCGGTTCACGGGTGCCGCCGACTGTCCGCACGAGACGGATCGAAAGATCCGCAGGCTTGACGTGCCTTGGATTCCGCGCTTTTTGCGCAGGGTCAATCGCAGGCGACTTCCTCGTTATTACGATTGTTTTGATCATACGTGCAGACAGTCGAAAGAATGCTGAGGCAGTAGAAATAAATGCCTGACAAGAAATCGGGAAAGCCGACGGCTCCGGTCGAGGTGGCGGCGGTTGACCGCTCGGCCACCACAAGGCGCCCAAATGCTCCCCGCATGACTGGGGCGAGTGTGCATGTGTCCTTAGCGGGCGAGATCGGTCTGCGAATCGTGCGTGGCGATTATCCGCCGGGCACGATTCTGCCAAATGAAGCAAAATGGTCGGAAGTCTTTGACGTCAGCCGATCGGCGGTTCGCGAAGCTATCAAGATGTTGATGGCAAAGGGCCTGCTTTCCTCTCGTCCGAAAATCGGCAGCTGGGTGGAGCCCAAGGAACGTTGGAACCTTCTGGATAGAGATGTCTTGGGCTGGTATGCCGCATCTCCCGATCGGGAATCCTTTCTGAGGGCCGTGCAAGAACTCAGGCATATGATCGAACCGGAAGCGACTGCGCTTGCTGCGGAACGCCGAACCGAAGAGCAGATGAATGCGATCAGCCAGGCCCTGCATGACATGGCTCGGGCGACATCGCTCCAGCAGCGAACGGAATCCGATGCGCGATTTCACATCGCGATCCTGCGCGCCTCCGGAAATGATCTGCTGGTGCCGCTCGGCGTATTGATCGAATCGGCGCTGAACCACCTCTTCGCCCATGTCACGCGGGAGGAAGACAACTTGCGATATGCGCTGAAGCTTCATGAAAATATTGAGAAAAGCATCCGATTGCAGCGGCCGAACATGGCGCGCAACGCAGTCCGCAAGGTGCTGGCAAATACCGATCAAATCATAGCACGGTGGTCGCGATAGAAATCTGCATCCAGCCCGGCTCAGGCTGCTAGGCCCGCGTGGTACCTTCGCCGACTCCGGATGTAACGCAAAGCAGATCCGCGCTTCGGCGGTCGTCTATAAATATTGAAATTACAGGCCTCCGTAGTTTCAGTCCGCCGCAACCAAATCCACAAAAGATGCGCTATCAAGCGGGTTTTTTGCGTCTAATGTCCGGTGATCGCCCGGGTTGAGTTCCCTGAGGCCAGTCTTTCTTCGAGATCGTTCCGCACCTCGGCAAGATTGCGCCAGGTCATCAGATCGAGAAATTCCATGGAGGCCACGATGCTGGCGATGAGGCCACGCACCTGCAACGCCCCCGGCTGATGGCGGGTGTCTCGCCGATCAGGCGTTTCTCGACAAGTTGGAGGACGATCGGAATGGGCATCCGTTTTGCATCCTCTTCGCGCCCGTTGCGGGCTCGGAATCGGCTTGCACCACGCCGGAGACCGGCTCTGGCAACATACCTCGAGGTTATTCCCTGAACCGCAACGTTAGGGATCTTTGCTTCTGCGCTGCAGGCGACCGATGAGGGGGAGGACAGCCGCGGTCGGCAAGAATGCGACAAGAGTGAGCAACTTGGCTGAAATGCCAGGGACAACGCGGCGACGGCCCGAGTTGAATCCTCTCCAGGCCCGCTCAGCGACATATTCAGCGTCCAACTTGGGCAATATCTTGAAGAGAGCCGCCCGGTTCGCGCCAGCCTTTTCGAGGAATTCGGTGGACACCGGTCCGGGCGCGACACATGTCACCGTAACGCCAAAGCGGCGCACTTCCTGATGGAGCGCGTCCGAAAAAGAGTGCACGAAACCCTTGCTTGCGTAGTACAACGCCATATACGGCCCGGGAAACAAACCCGCTATAGAGCCGAGATTGATCACGCCGCCACGTCCGCGCGCAAGCATTCCGGGCAGGAAGCGAAGGGTCAAGTCCGTCAGGGCGCGTATATTGAGATCGACGATCCCAAGCTGATCGTTGAGGGGGAGTAATGTTGCTGCGCCTCGCAGGCCATACCCGGCACTGTTGACCAGCACGCCGCAGACCAAATCATTGGCGGTTAGAAAAGCCTCAAGACGCTCGGACGCGTCGGTTGCAAGCAGATCCAGTTCCAGCGTGAAGGCCTCACCGCCGGCCTGCTGTACCTCGGCCGCCGCAGCGGTGAGGCCTTCAGGCGAGCGCGCGATGAGCACGACGACGTTGCGGTCGCGTGCGGCAACCTTTGCGATTGCTCGTCCAATGCCGCGGGAACCGCCAACCACGACCACAGCCGAACGGAACTCGTTGTGCGGGGTCACTTCGATGTTCCTACCGACGGCATGATGGTCGCGGCTCCCCTGTGGACGAGGCTATTTACTTCGTCGGTGACCTCGCCATTCAAGATCCTTTCGAATCGTTCCAATGCCCGTGCCACATTCGCTCCATCCATAACCCTGTGGTCGTAGTGAATGCGGACAGTAACCGATCCATCCTCGCCGATCGGGCCGTAGTTGAAAAGTGTGGTCAGCGGACTGAGAGGGTTGAGAGACTCCGCTCCGAGACCCGAATAGACAGACAGTTGGAAGGTGCCGAAATAGCGCGCTCGCTTCCGTCCTATATTGAGTCCGAGCCACATGAGCAGCCACCTCACAGGGGCAGGTGCGCGAGCAAGCTCCAGAGAGCGCCGAAACTCCTTGATCTCCAGAACCGGAAGTGACCTCGCTGAACGGATCAGCGTCTCCAGCTCGGGGATTGAGCGTTGCTCGGGACCTTTGATGGTGCTCAGCAGAACGACCCGTTCTCCGTCATGCTCGCGCTCATGGGCAATGGAGGCCACGCTGGCCGGATATTCATAGAGCTGTGGCCACGGAAACTTGATGTAAGCGCGCCGCAATTCAGGAATTTCTTGAGAGAGCAGAGCGTATCCCTTCAAGAAAAGCACCGTCCAGGACGGCCGGGCATCCGCTCCGTCTCTTGCATCCAGGAGGGGCCGAACGTTCATTTGCCGCTGGACCGTCACACGCGGCACCCCGATCGAGAATCTCATCAGATCTCCGACAAGGCGTCGCGATGCCGAGAGCTTGATCGTTCGGCCTCTCATCTTGCCACCTCTAATAAAGATAAGGGATGATGCGCTTGGTCTTCGCCATATACGCTTGATATTGCGGACCGAAAACTTCCAGCATCATACGTTCTTCCTTGTCCACCCTTAGGAAGAATAGAACGGTGAAACCGATCAGGCCCGCCATGCCTGCCACCCAGTTCGGCAGCAGAAACACTTGTGAAAGCCCCATCAAAAGGAACGACGTGTACATGGGGTGGCGGACAAGGGCGTACGGGCCAGCGCATATCAATTCGTGCTGCTGGCGGATCTCCAGCGTAATCGACCAGTTTCGTCCTAATTGCTTGTGGGTTCTTCGAAAGACCCACATCGCGGCGCAGAAGAGTATTGTCCCGATCACGACGGCCCACAAATGGGCGGTATAGTTGGCTGCCTCAGGGATGCCGGTCGCGACGTAAAATCCCGGCACGATCGCAAGTCCTGCGAGGGCTGCCGCAAGTCCGACCGCCTCCGAACCGGTACGGCGTTTACTGACGACCGGCACTCGCTTTGCGCGACGCTCAAATGGGTATCGAATGATGCACCAGGCAACAATTCCGAGAACCCAGACGCCCTCGCCGACGACGGCTGCTGATAAGTTCAAATCAAGTCACCAGAACCTTTCCATAATCTGCCTTCTTGGATGCCCCGGTAATCAACCTGTATTCATCTCCCGAAGGTTTGTAATGAACTGTTGCGGCCTTAGCCAAATGCTGGGCGCCTTATAACCCATGTGCCGTGCGATATCCGCCACAAAGGCATTGCAGTTGTATACCGATGCCTCCCAGAGACGAGAGGTTGCCTGCAGTTTGCGTATATACGCAACTGTGTCGTTATATTCATTATCACTCAGCATCACACGCCAGCTTGCTGATCTGTACTGCTCTTCCAGGTCACCGTCCGTCGCTCCGGTCGAGGCCGGAACCGGTATGAAGTGGCCTATTACATACTGCGCGGCATCGGGAGAAGCTGGGGCAAGCCCTGCAACTTCGGGATTGATCATATTTCCGTTTTTATCCGCCTGCCCAAAAACGACGTAGGTGTGGCCGTAGGTCAGCGCATAGCGTGAGCGGAATTCGATGAAATGCCGATTTGATTTGTTTTCAGCCGTATTGGTTGGAGCTACGCCTCTGCCGTTGGATGTATAATGCGGTAAAGGCCTTTTGTCTTCTGTCTGGCATGACGATGCCACGAACGCCAACATAACAACTAGCGACACACCGCCTCTTCCAAGCGCCATCACTAAGCTCCATATGCAGGCCCTGACGAATGCGAGCCCGAAGTCAGCATATAAAAATGCCACTCTTGCGCTGTGAGTTACGAAGGAGCGCAGCTTGGCGGTTTATGTAAGAAGAGGAAGGGTCTATGTGACCCTTCCTAAGAATCAAACCCGATATGCTACTTGTAGACTGCTTCTGCCGGCGGTGGGGCCTTCCCCTTGCCTTTGCCAATCGACCCGCAAGCACTCAGATTGGCCACCGCAAACATCGCAACGATTACAATTAGAATTCTGCTCATCAGGAAGTCCTCTCCTCATCATGGAATAGCCTTTCAGGCTACACCTTAAAGTTTAGCGACAATCAGTACCCTGGATAGGGCAGACATGATGCAACATGCAACGAATCTACATTAGCAGATACATATTGCTATGGCCAACCCCGCGATTTCAAATGGTAAACACCATCAGATGACAACCACGCGCGTGCCTACGCGTGCACGGGAGTAGAGGTCGACGATGTTTGTGTTCGTCAGGCGAATACACCCATTCGAAACGGCACGGCCTATCGACCAGGGGGCATTCGTTCCGTGCAACCGGAACAGGGTATCTTCTCCTCCTTGGTAGAGGTAGAGGGCCGCTGCACCGAGAGGGTTGAGCGGTCCTCCCGGTATCCCATCGGCATACTTGGCCAGCCGGGGCTTGCGCTGAATCATGTCATTGGTGGGCTTCCACGAAGGCCACTCTGCCTTATAGCCGATGGTAGCCTCGCCCTTGAAACTCAGTCCTTCCTCACCGACGGCAACGCCATAGCGAGTCGCCAGTCCGTCTGCCTCCACGAAGTAAAGGTAGCGGCTCGCCGTATCGACGACGATAGTTCCGGGCGGTTCACTCCCCGTATACGCGACCTCCTGTCGTCGATAGCGGGGATCGGCATCCGGATCCCTCGCGAATCGGTAGCCCAGTGGCGGGCCATCGCCCGAAGTACATCCAGAAAGCATCAGAGCCAGGCTCCCCAGCACGAGCCCCCGGCGTGTAATATGCTGTTTGTCCATTTCCACCTGCCAAGTAACTCCGTCGATCCCGTTCATTCCAAATTAGCCCGTTCATTCCAAATTAGATTGCGACATCTTTTGATAAAGACACTCAACTCTGTGGAGGATGAGTTCGCAACACTGGCAACATCTCAAGCTGCGCAATACCATGCCCTTCTATTTATCCGTGAAACCCCTTGCATCAATAATCGCGCCGATCGAATATTAGCATATCAACAAGGACAGAGACGATGAAGCTTTGCCTGGAAGGAAAAATCGCGATCGTAACGGGCGCAGGTTCCGGAATTGGTGCCGCCGTTTCCCGACACCTCGCTGAGGAGGGTGCCGAGGTTGTTGTCGCCGATATCAATGCTGACGCAGCACACACGATTGCCGCCGCAATCAGATCAGAGGGAGGCCGCGCCCGTGAATTTGTCGTCGATGTCAGTGACAGTGAAAGTGTGCAGAGACTTGTCGATTTTACCGTCGAGACATGTGGCGGCTTGAATCTGGCGGTCAATAATGCGGGAATCGATGGGATGCGCGCAGCGGTCGCAGACTATCCGCTCGATAATTGGCACAAGGTGATGAACGTCAATCTGAACGGCGTCTTCTATTGCATGAAGTCCGAAATTGGCGCGATGCTGAAGCTGGGCGGCGGTGCAATCGTGAATATGTCTTCCACTCTCGGGACCGTTGGATTGCCCACCGCGGCGGCATACACCGCGGCCAAGCACGGGGTTGTTGGACTGACGAAAGTCTCAGCGATGGAGTATGCGAGATTGGGTATCCGCATAAATGCCGTCGGTCCCGGCTGGATCGAAACGCCACTTTTGTCAGAGCATCTTGAGGCGGCGAGTACGCGACGCATGGCATCGCTTCAACCAATGGGCAGGCGTGGAAAACCGGAAGAGGTCGCGACTCTTGTGTGTTTCCTCCTGTCCGAGCAGGCCAGCTTCATCACTGGGGTGCACTATTTGGTGGACGGGGCCTATACCGCTCACTGAAGAAAGGCCTTGAGAAGATGCGACGATGTCCAACCTGCCTCTATTTTGCCCGACGGTGTGGGTGACCGGGATAGCTCATGTTTTACACGACATCGCGGTCCCTCCGGTGATCCTGTCGGCTATCGCCATGTAGGCTACGTTGGAGGTTCTCACGAATAGCAAGACCGGACATGACGGCCATCGCCGCTAACGGGGCGAGATGAGGCGTGGATTGTGTCGGAGAGTTTGCGGTCGGCGCGATGATGGATGACGGTGTGGAGCGTGCCAGACTGAGGCCGAACATACTGTCGTCGTGGCGAACGATGGCGCGGTGTGGCAAGCGCATGTCTCCGAATGCGCCGTTCATCTCCGGCTCCGTCGGCAGGTGCAGAGAACGAGCCGCCAGGGGCACTTCCACCAGTTTCGTCGCTGCCTTCGGAAACCGCGATCATCTGCTAGCGGGAGAAGAGCGAGTGGTCACAGGGCGCGAAAGGATAGGTGGAAATAATTGCGGTGCATTCCGTTGGTGACTTTCAGGAGCTTCAAATCTCAGCGCAAATCGGGCCCCAGGCAACCAAGCTTCTCCTAGATGACCAAAAGAGAGCCCCCCGACAAGGGGGCGTGTGCCGGACCGTAGCTGAGATTGGAAATAGCGCGCAACAACCGAATCGAAGTCGGAATACGCGCTGCTTTTGCGAGGTTTTCGATCCAAGCTCTTCCATCATGCAAACCCCTCGCTAATCTCGGCTCTTCAAAGAGAAGGCAAGGACGTAGTCGCCGATATCCTTCGAATAGGGTGCGCCGCCAACCGATATCAGGACATATTGCTTGCCTGTTTTCGGTGAGACATAGGTCATGGGCGTCGCGCTCGAGCCGACCGGCAGGGGATATTTCCAGAGCTCGGTACCGTTCTCGGCGTCATAGGCGCGGATATAATAATCCTGGAAACCAGCGAAAAAGACGACACCGCCGGCGGTCGCCGACGTGCCGGCGTAGCTCGGCAGACCCATCGGCATAGGCAGCTTGGTTTTGATCTTGAACGGCCCGAGTTCTTCGGCTGTGCCGGCCGGAACCTGCCATGCGATCTTGCGGGTGCTGAGATCCACTGCGGTGACGGTACCGAAGGGCGGCTGCGTGCAGGGAACGCGGAGCCTCGACGTCCACATTTCGGTGGCCATGGCGTAAGGTGTGCCTCGTTGCGGTGCCGAGGGGCCGTGCGCCGTCGTGGTGAGGGCAAAGTCGACATACTCCTCGCGCGGAATGAGTGCGAAGAGACTGGGCACGCGGATATCGTTCATGAAGACCCGGTTGTTGGGCAGATCGACCGACACGCTTCCCCAATTGAGGCCCCCCAGATTTCCCGGCTGCTGGATCGCATACTGCGTGCCGATCGGGGTGAAATCGCCGTCGTAGCGCATCTTGCGGAATGCGATGCGGCATGCCAGCTGATCGAACATCGTCAGGCCCCAGGCCGTCTGCTCCGTCACGCGCTCCGCACCGATTGTCGGCATGCCGACGGAGTAGGGCTGCGTCGGGGAGAGTTTCTCTTCCGGCGCGCCACCGTCCTGCGAAACCGGCTTCTCCTCAACTTCGGCAAGCGGTGTGCCGGTCCGGCGGTCGAGGAGAAAAAGCTGCCCGCGTTTGGTGGTCTGCAGGAGAGCAGGCACGGTGGCGCCATTACCGTCAGGCAGGTCGATCAGGACCGGTTGGGCCGGCAGGTCATAGTCCCAGATATCGTGATGCACGGTCTGGAATTTCCATTTCTCGCGACCCGTCGTCACATCGAGCGCCACCAATGTCGCGTTATACTGATCGGCGAAACCAGGGCGATTGACGCCGTAATAATCCGGGGTGGTATTGCCAAGCGGCGCATAGATGAGACCGAGCTTGTCGTCGAATGCGGCCGTCGTCCACATGTTGGGGGTGGCCCGCGTATAAGTCTGGCCCTCCGGCGGGAGTTTGGTGATCTCAGGGTTGCCGAGATCCCATGCCCATTCGAGCTCGCCGGTGACCACGTTGAACGCGCGGATGACGCCCGAA
The DNA here is from genome assembly GCF_023006465.1 of Rhizobium sp. PRIMUS64. NCBI lineage: Bacteria > Pseudomonadati > Pseudomonadota > Alphaproteobacteria > Hyphomicrobiales > Rhizobiaceae > Rhizobium > Rhizobium sp. PRIMUS64. The sequence goes on from NZ_JALBGX010000020.1 coordinate 12,963, forward strand.
GGTTCGCCGATCTCCTGATTGTCCGTGACCCAGCCTCCGACGACGATCAGGTTGCGGGCAATCAGCGGCGCCGATGTCTGGAAATAATAGCCTGTCTTGACTTCGCCCATGCCCTGGGAAAGCTGCACGGTGCCGTTGTCTCCGAAGCTCTTGCAGGGAACGCCAGTCTTGCTGTCGATCTCCAGGAGACGGGCATCAATCGTCGTCTGCACCAAACGCTCGTTGCAAGGACCATCGGCGGATTGCGCTTCTTGCGGCATCTTGTAGTAACCGAGACCGCGGCAGCGCTGCCAGTAAGGCGCCGTCGCCTTGGGGTCGAAGGTCCAGCGGGGTTTGCCTGTATCTGCATCGAGCGCTGCGATCACATCTGTCGGCGTGCAGGTGTAGACCGTATCGCCGATCTGCAGAGGCGTGTTCTGATCGGCGCCATCGCTTTTTCCGGTGCGATATGTCCAGGCAAGATCGAGCTTGGACACGTTGCCGCGGTTGATCTGATCGAATGGGGAATAACGGTCTCCTGCCGTAGTGCGGCCATAGGATGTCCAGTCGGAGGGAGCGTTGTCGCCCGTGGCGGGCTTGTAGGCGGTGATGTCGGCGGATGGGCGGATGACGCCGTGCGGTACGAAGCTGAGACCGAAACCCGCGACAAAGATGAGAGCGGTCACCAAGGCGCCGGCATAAAAGACCTTCCGGTTGGCGCTCGGGGAACGCGACGGCGCAAACAGAAACGCAAAGCCTGCCAGCGCGATGGGGGACATCAAGCGGGCAAAAAGCGCCCAAAAATTAAGACCCGACTCCCATAGCGCCCAGGGAAGGGTGAAGACGGCGACAAGCAGCACGATGAGGCTGCCGGATATCTTCCGGCGCCACAGCAGAAACGCGCCAACCACATAAGAAACCCCAACGATCGCGTAATAGGGGGAGCCGCCGAGGCGTAGCAGCCAGGCACCGCCTCCGATCAGCCCCAATCCGATAAAGGCGAGAACAAGACAAAATAGGGTAGCCAGAAATTTCATAGTCTCCTCATCCAATCCGCCGCCCGATCACCTGGATTCCAACTCCGACAGTCGCAGGGCACCTCGGGAAGCGCAGGGCCATGGGTTGATGGTCAGAGATGCGTCTTCGGGAGAGGGGTGCTCTCTCGTTCAATTTTTACCTGATGTACCTGTGGTCACTGACACGCGGCCCCGATCCGGCAATGATGCCGCCGCTACTCTGCAGCAACGGCTTGCCATTCCAAATCGAGTCAATACTTCTGAAAGGGGCACAGATGTTTCTCGGCGAAAAGCTTTATCAAGCGAACGGGCGACCGACAGGATTCGATTATATGCGATTACTGTTAGCCTTTTCAGTGCTTTGGATACATACGGCCCGCGTTACGTACGGCGATGACCTGTTTCTCTGGGAGTCACCTTTCCGCCCTGTTATCAAGTCAGTGCTGCCCATGTTCTTTGTCCTGAGCGGGTTCCTGGTGGCTGGCAGTCTTGAACGATCGAAGACATTGATCTCCTTCCTCGGTAACCGATTTATCCGGATCTACCCTGCTCTTGCGGTTGAGGTATTGCTGGCTGCCTTTATACTCGGAGCGATCTATACAGAGTATGACCTGCGTGACTATTTCACCGATCCTCAGTTCTTTACATATCTGATGAATGTCACAGGGCACATTCACTTCAATCTTCCCGGGGTATTCCTGGATAATCCTGATGCCGCGATGGTGAACGGGCAGCTCTGGACGGTGCCCTTCGAGCTTGAGTGCTATGCGGTGATCGCCGTCCTCTTTGTGCTCGGCGTCGTCAGGCGGCGGGTGATTGCCCTTATCGCAACGCCGGCCTTGATCATAAGCTTCGGTATCGCAAGATATTGGAAACATGAAAGCGATTGGGCGAATATGCCGACGACTGCGTCAGGCAATCTGCTCATTTGTGCTTTTCTTGTGGGGGTGACCTTCTATCTCTACAAGGACAAGGTTCTTTGGGATGTTAGAATTTTCCTCGCCTCGGTGGCATTCATACTATGGGCCTATTGGTTCACCTCCTTTGGGGACTTCGTTGCCATTCCGGCCATAGGCTATGTCACAGTCTTCCTTGGCCTCACCTCGCCCCGCAAGCTTGGCGTCCTGCGTGGAGCCGACTACTCCTACGGCGTCTTCCTCTATGGCTATCCGATCCAACAGGCATTCGTAGCGCTCGGGCCTTGGGCGCATAACTGGTGGCTGAACGGCATTGTCTGCAGCATCATTGCCACTTGCTTTGCCGCCTTCTCGTGGAGATTCATCGAAAAGCCAGCGCTGAAATTGAGGAAGCAAGTCACCTGGCTGGAAAACTTCAGGCTCCAACGCGGCACAAAACGGCAACTGGCCGGCGCAGTCTCGAAATAGGCTTGTCTTGTCGATACCGGCCTCGAGGCAATTCCATCGCAGGTGCTTAATCGACAAAGAGGTCAGCAGGGCTCGCCATCGCCGCGAGCCCTGTTTTGTTGTTGCCTGTCCCATCACCACTGATGAACACCCGGTCCGTCATAGGGGCCGAGTTCTGCGTAGGCTGTTACCCAACCCTGAGACCGTCGATGTCACATGCTTGCCGGGAAAGCGTAACCCCGACGGTGGCGACCGCATATGCGCTGATCCTAGAGCCTTTCCTGGTCAGATTGCAGCATTCTGTTGGCTCAAACGGAGTCGGATGGTCGACCGGCCGGCGCGCGTCGTAGCCAAGCTCTACGGCCAAGCCGGCCGGTCGATCAGCCGGCCCGTTTCAGCCAACCCTCTCGCAGATTTGCCGGGCAAATCTGCAAGACTTTAGAATCGCCGGACGCACCTATTGCTTCGCATGGCGAAGCAGTGCGGCCGGTGGGCCGGGCATCTTTGCGCCAGGATCAGAGGCGATCGGCTCGGACGTACCAAGAGGTATGCCCTTCGCCAATCGCCTCTGCCCTGACGAAAACCTGCTCCGGCAGAATGCTGCAATCTGACCAGGAAAGGCTCTAGGCCTACTAAACTTATTCTTTCGGAAAATGAATGTTCAGTTCGGCAAGAGAATGCCGTAACCGCATCCCCGGCTTCTGTATAAGCCTTCGATGCCTAAATCTTTCCAGCCGCTATATCCATGAATTTCTTGGTTTTTGACGATGGAGTGGCCATGGCGGATGAATAGTCGAATATTCTCCGGCGTGGCTCAGCCGAGTTATTGGGCGGGTGTTAGCAATATTTTAACCGTAATGGATAAAATACTTTGATCGGACTTCGTTCTGACTTTGGGTTTTGTCATGTCATTGAGGGCTGACGGTGGCTTGAAGGAGGTGTGAAGAGAGGAACGGAATAATGCTGAACAGCACGCTCATCGTGGTTGCCGTCTCCATCGCCGCCGGAGCGACCATTCGCGCTTGGGCCTTTGCAACCTTCGCATTTCTGGTGGTCGCGGCCTTGGGCGCCGTGACCCTGCTAAAAGGCTCCTCCTTGACGGAAGCGATCGTTTCTTGCCTCGAAGTGCTTGTGTTGATGGAGATGTGCTATCTGGCGGGTCTATTCGCCTTCTCGTTGTGGGGGCATAATCAAAAGCGCCGGAAAAAGAACTCGATCGCCGATCGCTCCCATGTCACAGGCAAGCGTCCTCATGGATAATGACTGAGGCGGCAGGATGCTCGGTGTTTGCGCTATGTCAGGATGTCTAAAGGGCGGCGCAATCTTTCAGATTTGTTCCTCACGCTTTAGATCTTTATTTCCAACCCATGTCGTTATCGCAAAACCGCTGCACGCTTTTGCGCGACATGCTTCAGGAGTCCACCCTGGGCAGTAGGGCCTGCCGGGACAGCAGGGCGGAGAGTGTTTTTGCCATGATCGCAAAATCCAGCGCGAGCGTCCATTTGGACAAATACTCGACGTCGAGGGAAACTCTATTCTGATAGCTGACGTCGTTGCGCCCGCTGGTCTGCCAAGGGCCAGTCAGGCCGGGGCGGACGGCCATGTAGGCGTAAGCATGTTCACCGTAACGCGACAGCTCTTCTTTGGTAATGGCGCGAGGCCCGACGAGGCTCATTTGACCCAGCAACACGTTGATCAATTGCGGAAGCTTGTCGAGGCTCGATCGTCTCAAAATACCGCCGACGACAGTGACCTGCGCTTTGGCCGTTGCGTCGGCTCTTATCGTACGAAACTCGAGGCAACCAAACTCTTTTCCCTTATAACCGAGCCGACGATGGGAATTGAATACAAGCCCCCAATCACTTAGCGTTATGATGACTGCAACCGACAGAAGGAGCGGCGACAGAAGGAATAAGACACTTGCCGCAATGATGATGTCCAATGCACGCTTCAGAATTCTGCTGATCCTATGGGATTGTGACGAATTGAATGGACGCCTTTCCTGTCGAACCCTGGCGAAATCCCGCCAAGGTTTGGTTGGGTTGACGCCCTGATTTTTTCCCGCCATCCGCGTCTCCGTTAGACAGACCCCAGAAATCACAGCAAAAGCTTGTTTTAATGCAAGTTTTATGTCTGTGACCGAGGTCATAATCTTTAATAAATTCTTTATACTCTAAAGAAATTCTTTTGACTATTTAAAATATTACCTTTGTTATTGAAATATATAACGGAGGCTTCATTCAGATTTATTTTATATTCTTATATTACTATTATGGTTGTTAACTTATTCTACGGGTAAGCAATTGTCATAAATTGTATAAAAACCGTCGCGCAGCTTCAAGGAGTTTCTTGGGATAGAATTCAATATGAATTTTATTATATATAAATGTGAGGAGTCGTCATGATTATGTATAGTTTAAACACGAGATTTTTATTATATTACTGTTTGACTTTATAATTTAACGCATTACGAATGTCGCTCAAGACAGTAAATCAATTAGTCTGCGTGGAGTTACGCGTATGGACGGGGCGATTAGCATCAGAGACAACAGGACTAGAGGAGGCGCGGCGCCGATAGGCGAAGCGGTTACTTGTGGGCCTGTTGGTATTGTTTACGGCGGCCGGGCCGATTTGGATCACGACTTTCCGTTTTGCCGCTCAAGTATTCGAAAGTTTCGCCGCGGTGAGGTTATTGCCAGCGCCGGTGTCCTCATCGACATGTTCGCCCGCGTACAGCGCGGAATGGTGAGCGCAAGCACGCCGCTTGCCGATGGACGAGAGTTCATCGTCGAAATCATTCCTAAAGGTGGCTTGATCGGCGAATTGGAGGTGCTGCGCAAGCAGTCTCTCAGCCTGGAATATCGAGCCTCCTCGGACTGCGAACTGCATTATTTCGACGGTCGGTTGCTGCGGGACTTGTGTGCGAACGATCCGCAATTTCAGGTGAAGATCTTGTCGAAGGCACTGGCGCGCGTTTCCGAACTCGAGCTGCGGATCATTTCCAACGCCGGATCGAGTCTAAGGCAGAGACTGGCCCGGACGCTGCTGCGTCTTTCTGCCTTGTACAGAATGGATGCGCAGAATAGCGGCGACGAGTTGATCATCTCCCAACATGACCTGGCCGCGACGCTGCCGGCGTCGCGCGAGAAGGTCAACCAATGCCTGCGGCGTTTGCGCGAGAGCAAAGTGGTCGACGGGACACAGGGCAAAATCCGCATTCTCAATCGGAAGGCGCTGGAGGCTTACGCTGAGGGTGTGACGTCCCTCGCTTGAGACGTCGCGGTGATAAAAACAAAAGAGCAGAAAGCCTCAACAGAACCCGCCACCGGCGGGTTCTGTGTTTGAATGGCTGTGGGTGTTGATAGTCGGACGAAGCAGGGCTGAAAGACCAAATTGGCGTTTTTGCCCCCATATCTTAGTGACGTTTTGCCCAAACGGCCGCGCAATTTGCGCGACATGCTCTAGATTTCGCTCTCGGAAGCATTCCTCCAGTATTTCCACCCTTCACCCTGTATGAGCCCGTGATCGGACAGGTCCTTCCAGCTTCTGTAGGTGCCCGTATCGTCATAGACGAAGTCATCCATGTCCTTGCCCGAGGAGTATACGGTGTATTCCTCCGTATGTTGGGACAGGTGTGCCGCGTCGGCAACCTTGTGCACGAAGGTCGACAGGAACTTGAAATGCAGAAGGGCGCCGGATACGCCGAGCGCTCCGCGCATGTCGCCCAAATTCAGGGAGAGTGGCCAGACCTGGTGCGATGATTTGAGAAACAGACGTTCACCCTGGACATAGACGAGAGGTATCTTGTTAAGCGCGGGGCCGTCCCAGAGCCGGTCGTGGAAATAGACCCTCCCGCGAACGCCGCCCTTGATCCATATTGTCCCGTTGCGTTCGTCGAAATGCGCGACATATCCGGATCGGTCGAAGAGATTGCAGACCTCGAGCGGGTTGCGACCGGGTTCGCAGATGTTTTCAAGAACGGGATGCGGGCTGTACATGTCGATCATGACCGAGCGGAGGGAGTGGCCGCCCATGGAATCGATATAGGCGGTCAATTGATCAATCGGCCGGGTGTCGCAATGGGGATAGACCAGAAATTCATCTGCATCAACATACAGGACCCACTTCTCCCGGCAGTGCCGGTTGATGACTTCGTTGATCCAGTCGTTTCCGAATCTCGCCGCCTTGTAGGACCCATGAGCCGAAAGAAGAGAGACATCGTCGAAGCTGGACAGCAACTCAGCCGTGCCGTCGGTGGAGCCGTTATCGATGCAGATGAAGTGCTCGAAGCCGAGATTACGATAATACTGCAGGAAGAAGGCCAGCCGGTGCCCTTCGTCGCGGATGACGCAGATGACGACGTGGCGCGCCTGCTTGAGCCCGCTGCGCAGCAGGTCATAGCGAACCTGCCGAGCCTTGAGCGACCGGCGCAGGCGGGCTTTCACGTAATGCGAGATACTGGCGGCGGAAGCCCTATAACTCATATTCTGTCCTGAACATTATCCATTCCTGGAATGAATGGATGAATACTTGCGCTTCCGTCTGCAAATCCACGGCTCGACCGGCGACGCTGAGTTCAGTCACGCGGACATTCAGGTCGGACCAACCATACATCATCATACTGCGTAATCGCCAACCAGCAGGCTCTGGACCCGAGGATTGGATCCGTCTTTCTCAATTGCGTGTTCGATGCGTGCCCGTATCGACCTGTATTTATACAGCATCTTACGGTCGAAGCTTATTCCGCGATACAGCGAGTTGTAAATCGGATGTGCTTTGCGCAGGTCGACGTAGACCTGGCTTTCCTTATCGGTCCATGGAAAGAAGGTTCCGTGCCATGGCTTCGGATGCGCCATATAATGGACGATCGACAAGGAGGACATGTTCACCAGATGAAGGAACTGTTTGGGAAAGTTCCAGCGGTTCGATACGAGGATGAGCGCTGAACCGCAGACATAATTCAATGCGCCCTGATCATGTTTGCCCTCGCAGGCCTCGGGATTTTTAGCAAAAAGCTCAAGCGCCTCCTGCCCGATCCAGCCGTTGCGATGGAATTTCAGGACTCCCGCGTTGAAATAGTGGCTGCTGCTTCCAGTATCGAGGAAGTCATGGATCGCCGTATAATCTCGCGCCGCGAAAAACCGGCCCTCTGGCACCGTGGCGCTTTCGAACGCACCGAGATCGCTGACGATCTGGGTATCACCGTCGAGGTAGATGATCTGAGTATAATTGTCAGGCAGGATCTCGCAAAGGACCAGTTTGGCCATCGTGCTGACGCTGATGCGTCCCTGGAAATGCGAACTGTCGAGTTTGCCGAGCGAATCCTGCAGCGCTTCGGTCGCATCGATCAGTATGACACTGCTCCTTGCAAGCAAGGCCTTCAGCTCCCCGAAATTATCGAGATGTTCCGACAAGAGGACGCAGACATCGGTCGCGGGGCTTGCGAATTTGCGAGCCTGAAGCGCCGAGAGAATAGTCGGAAATGAATACTCGACATCCGTAACGTAGACGACGCACTGATTGTTCATGTCATCACCCTTCCGATTGTCCGCAATACAAATGAATCGGCATTGTCTTTCCAGTCGAGGGAACAGTTGTGAATTGCGCTGACGGGTCTGTCATATGAAGGCCCTGTTCGGTATATATAGCCGGCGTCCAGACCGGTGGAGCTGAATCGGTGTCTGGCTGCCGGCGGCTTTTGTGTGTTTCATTGTTGAGATATTCGCCATGAAGAGTGCCTTGCCTGTCACAGGGCTGTGTTTCGACTTCTTGTTTCGCGGTACGACGATTGCTGCCGGGACCCTTGTCGGAATGCGGAGGGAAGGGGGATTGTCATGCTGATCACCGCGCTCGTGGCAACCGTGATTTCGATCGCTGCCGGGGCTGCCATCCGGGCCTGGGCTTTCGCAATTTTTGCATTCCTCGTGGCAATCGGCTTCGGCAGCGTGGCTTTTGCCGACGGGTCTTCGGTGACCGTGGGCGCGCTCTCCGGTATCGCCATCCTCGCGCTCATGGAAATCGGCTATCTGGCAGGCGCGTTCCTGTCGGGGCTTTTGCGGCGTAGTGCCAGGCTGCGGGAAAACAATTCCGTCGCAGATAGCGTCGCGACCACCACTGAGCGCCCGCAAGGCTAATGTTGGCATAGAACCTGCAGCATATCCTTGTGCGGATGACCTTGCCGGAGCGCATTCGTCCGACCGGCCACTTTTACACGCGATCCTTGAAAGACGCGGCGCGGCCAGCCGAGGTCGACCCAGTGCCGACATGCCGATGGCTTGACGAGATCGCCATCCCGCGCGGTGGCTGAGCTTCACAGCGGGCCTCATCGTGTTGAAAACATCGGGGCTCTCGGCAGAGATGTCGATGTCTCCAGTGGGGTTCGGTTGGCAAGCGATCGGTTTGCGCGCCGTGGTGCGATATTGGTTGCCGCCAGGCAGCCGGCCGCCAGACCCGCCGTCGTGCTGAACAGCAAGCCGAGATCGGTACCGCTTCCCGATATCGCCGCCGAGGCGACCTGCGCGATGGATGCCATAACCGCAGCGTTTCCGATCGCGCGGATCTCCCGATCGCCTGACATATGCCGGCCGGAGGCTCTCACAAGGCTGTACAGGAAGGCGGCGAAGAGAAGAGTGCCGGTCAATCCGACATTGGAGAGCAATGCAGCGATGAAGCTCGAGGCTCGAACCGTGCCGAGCCCGGCGCCGAAGGTGGCTGTATCGACGAATGCGATCAATGCCAGCGTGTTCCAGGCAGTGCGCTCTTCGCCGGATTGCGATTGAAGCTTGTCCGACAAGGTGGTGTTCACCAGGCCGGCGATGGAATCCCACGCATCGGGGACAAGGCTTAGCGCGACGATCCCGCAGGGAATCAAGAATAGCGTGATCACCAGGAGTGTCACGTGCGGGGTCGCGGCCGGGCCGCTGATCAGTCGTTTCAAGCAATACAGTACGAACATGCAGACAACGAAGATGCCGGCGATATAGGCGGTTGTCGACGTGCAAAGGACGATCGTCGGGCCGATGAAAAGCGTTGCAAGTCCGGCCATACGGCTTTGGATGCGCTCCAGCCAGAGCATGAGCGTGAAGGAAAAATAGGCCAATGCGACCGCGCCATAAGTGCTTGCTTCCGGGAACGGACCGACGATGCGTTTGAAGCCGCTGATCGTCTCGGCCGTATGCATCGTATAATTCGCATTTCTGATGACATCGAGCAGGTAGGACTGGTCGGTCAGAAACGTTCCGATATCGATCAGCGCCAGGGCAAAACATACGATCGAGGCCACGATCAACTGCAGTGCGATGAAACGGGCATAGCCGAGCCTGGTAAGCCCCGAGACGACGGCAAAGCAGGCGAGGTCGCCAAGCAGATAGACGGACTGGCTGAGATTGGACGAACCCGGCGACAGGGGAGCGGCCACCGTCGACATCATGCCCGTGGCGTCTCGTGCAGAGGAGTAGACGAGGGTCGCCCCTGCAAAGATGCGGGGCAAAAAGAAAGACGATGCCACGGAAAACAGGATGTAGGCGGCAAACCAGAAACCGGGACCCGGATAGGCGATGCTGGCCAGCATGGCCTGTGTTTGAGCCGGGCGCAGCAGGGCGGCGGCCACGAGAAAAAGCACCAGAAGATGGCTCGGCTGGATGCTGCTGCCGCCGAGCGCGGGCAATTGGAGAGCCGCCGCCGCCCCCAGCAGCGTCGACAGGCAAAGGGTCGCAATCGCAAATCGCGCGCCGTTGACCATGCCGAGCAGGCCAAGCAGCAGAACGATGAAACCGATCGGTTCTATCGACATGCTTCAAATCCCGATCCGGACGGCGAGCGGCGGAGGCATCGGTTTTGCCGAAGACCGGCATCCGCCTTTCGGGGCGATGCTTGAGGCGCAAGCCGCCAGCTGTCGTCGATGGTCACAACCGCCCCCTAATTCGATCCCGTCTGGGATATCCAGCCGGGAGCCGCCTGATTATCGCCTGCCACCTTCGACAGCGGGACGGTCGAGGTTTGCTGCTGCGGCGCGGACTGCAACTGCAGCGGAGGCGACGGCGTCTGAAGGTCCGTATCGATGCCGATTTCGACGACATCATGCGGCCGCAAGGTGGTCGTCTCGTCCGCCTCGATGTTGCGATAAGTCCCGTCTTCGTTGCGACGCACGATCCTGTAGTTCTTTTGTGCTCTGCCAAGACCCGGCGTTTCCGTATTCATCTGAGCGAGCTGCGCGCTGTAGCCAGCCTGCTCGCCCAGAAGCTGGGCCACCTGGATGTCGATCGCCGCCCTGCCGATCGCGAGATTGACCTGGTTCAGCAGCTCCTGGTTTTCACTGTTCTGCCGATTGACGATATTGATCTTCGAACGATCGGCTTCGCTGAGCCCCTGGCGAGCCGTGGTCAGAGCGACTTCGAGATCGATCAGGGTGCCTTGTGCATCCGCGACCCCGCGGTCGACCGAGACCTGACGGGAATTGCTGACCAGGCCCTTGCTCACCAGGCTGTTGACATTATCCAGTTCCTTTTGCGCGAGGTCGATCTGCCGCTTCTGCGAATTGATCTTGGCCTCGAGCGACTGGACCTGCTGGCCGTAGAGACGGGTGAGGTCGCTCGCCGCATCGATCTGGCTTTCGACATCGACACGTCGCAGCCGCATCAGGTTCAATTCCTGCGCCTTCAGCTTGTCTACATCGGGCGTTCCGGCGAGCTCGGCAGGGATCTCGAAACTCTGTTCGCCGGCGATCTCGGCACGCAACCGCGCCTGACGCATCAGAAGATCGCGCCGGTTGAGAATGGCCGTTCGATAGGCTCCGGCAGCCTGGATCCGGTCGCGCTCGAAGACGGTATTCTCCTCGCGCTCCCGAAGGAAGCCGCCGGCGATGCTGACGGCCTTCATGACCGTCATATCGGCTTCAAAAGCATAACGCCCGGGGGTCTGCACTGTCCCGGTTACGAAGATCGGCGCATGCTGGGCAATTTCCACGGCGATGAACGGCTTTCCCGGCAGTTCCGCCTTTTCGGAGAGCGCAGTGGCGATCGCATCGGAAACCTGTTCCGTCGTCTTGCCAATCGCCTGCACCTGTCCGGCGATCGGGATCGCCAGATTGCCGGCATCATCGACTGTATATGTCCCGCCGAGTGCTTCCCAGCTGGCATACCGGGAATCCGAAGATCGCCATTCGACGACGCGCAGTCTCACCTGATCTTCCGGCACGAGGGTATAGTTTTCCGCATGGGCTACGCTCCAGCCGGTCACGCAGGAAAATACCAGCAAGGCAAGAGCGGCGGAGATGAGGCGATCGGACAAGGATGTGCGCTGCATTGTCTGCTATCTCCGTTTCGTTGCGATCGACGGCGAAGGCATCTCGCGCGGCGAGGGATTGCCGAATTCGAGAATGCGGGACGGCGAGGCGCGGCCGACAAGAAGATCGGACAGCGCCAGCAAATTGCCGTTCAAACGTCCCCAGCGGTCGATCAAGCGATCATTGAACAATAGGCCCCGCGTATTCGCCAGGATGTTACGGCCGATCTGCGCAACGGCACGGCCCTTCGACATCGTGCCCTTCCGGATCAGGTAGACAGGATTGGCAACCTGCGAATAGCCGAGTCTTCGGCCGGGCTGGCGCCCGGATCTGACGCCGAGATGCACCCCGCGGGCGCCTTCGACGCGTACGGACCTGCCGTAGCGGGCGATGGACCGGCTGAAATCGACATCCTCGAGCCAGCCGTAGAGCGGCAGTTGTTCATCAAAGGCCAGTGCGTGCTCGAGAATGGGTGAAAGGCGAACCGCCATATTGCATCCGTAGGCGTTATAGACTTCCGTCACCTGCTCGGCTCCTTCGGCCGCAGTTTCAAGAACCAGCAGGGCGTTTGACATGCTGAGGCCGCCGTCGAGGATGCCATCGGCCAGAACTTCACCGGTGGCGATTGCCACGTCGGGGTTTGCCGCAAAGACAGCCGCCATCCGCGACAGGAAGGTCGCGGCGGGAATGAAGTCGTCATCCAGGAAGATCAGAACATCCGTATCGGCGGCGGCGGCCTGGATGATCCTGTTGCGCTGAGAGGTCAGGCCGCGGCTGCCGACGATGACTTCAACATCGAGGCGCTCGGTGAGCCCGGCGGCGTCGTCGATCGTGGGCACGCAGACGATCAGCCGCTCGGGCTGGTCCGGCAGGGTGGTGAGATAATCGATCGTCTCCCGCAGTATCGAGGGGCGGCCTGCCGAAGCGATCCCCACAGCCATTCGCAACGGGCGGTTCGCGCGCTCAGCCATGGCTTCAGCGCGGCAAAGAACAGGCGCCGGCCCGATCCGGCCGTCCTGCCTGGTTGCTTCTGCCGAAGGCGAGGTCATGAGTGCATTCTTTCCGGTGCATGGTTGATGACTGCGCCGAGGATCTCCGCGCCGACATTGCGCAGGGTGTCGATGACGCGCAGGGTATCGTCGATCGAGGTGCGTCCGTGCGAGGTGACGACGAGGACACCGTCCAGCTCCGGTGCGATCGCATTGGCATCCGGCGAAGCAGAGAATGCGGAAATGTCGATGAATACGGCGTCGAACTCCTTTTTCAGGTCGGCGAAGCTCAACTGCGTGCGGCGGGAACTCAGGCGAATGGCCGGCGTCACTGCTTCGACCTTGCCGAGGGGGAGGAATTTCAGTGTCGAAGTGAGGGGCAATGCCGCCGTCTGGATCAGTTCGCCATTGTCGAGAACATCGACGAGGCCTGTGGAACTATGGGGCGCGATCGATTTGCTGAGTGACGACCTCTGCGCAGCCGCATCGATCAGCAGCGTGTGAGCCCCTGATCTCGACGACAGCACTGCAAGTTCGCATGCTATAGTCGAGGCTCCGCTGCCTGGATCAACGGCGACGATTCCAATGACGACCCGGCGTTTGCGTCGAAGACCGACGACCGTCGCGCTCAGTTCCGCCATGCCCGGAATAACAGGATAGGCGGCTATGCTGCTGCTGCCGGTACCGGCGGGGAGGAAACGCGCAGGGAGATGGGTCTTCCTCGATGTCGCCAGCAAAGTGACAAAGGGCAGCCCACTGGCTTCAGCGATCTGATGAGGGCGGATGATCCGGCGATCGCCGACGTGCCTTATCATGGCGAGTGCCAAGCCGACGCCAAGACCGACCGCCGCCGCAAAGGCGATGATGAGCGTGCTGCGCGGTCTGGCTTTCGAAAGAGGCAGCGTGGCCCGCGAGACGATCGTGGCATCGGACACCGGGTAGGTGATGCGCTGCCGGGCTTCCGTCAGCTGGTTCAAGGTATTTTCATAGAGGCTGCGGCGGGCATCCGTTGCGCTCTGCAGCTCCGCAAGCTTGAACTGATCGCGCGGGTTGCTCGTGAAGCTGGCCAGGGCGCTGGCAGCCTCGGCCAGTCCACGCTGCTGCTCGCTTACGAATCTTTCCAGCCATTCGCTATATTGCCGGGAAGCATTGGCCTTCATGGCGATATTCTTCTGGATATATTGCCTGGCGAGCATATCGGCGATGTCGACGGCCCTCTGAGGGGTCGACGCAGCCGCTGAGATCTCGATGATCGTCGAACTCCCGACCCGGCGTATTCCTATCATGTTCAGCAGCGTGGCGATCGCCCTATCCTGGATCCGCTCGTCCTCTGCGTGCGGTTGTGCTTGACGCGGCCCTGTGCCTGCCGCTTCCTGCGATTCCGTATCCGGTTCAGAAGAAATCCCCATCAACCAGTTCTTTGCCCTATCCTGCAGCGAAGGCGTCTGATCGACAAAGTCAGGATCGGTATCGAGACCAAGTGCCCTTACCGTTCCGCCGACGACATCGCTGGATCTGGCAATCTCTAGCTGTCCCTCTATGAACGCGTCTTCCGCGAAAGCCCTCTGTGCTTCAGAGCCGCTCACCTGGGGGACAATCACAAGTTGCGTGCCGGCAACGAAAGTCGGGTCGGCGGTCAGCACGTAGGTCCCGGCCATTGCGAGGAAGGCAAAAGTTGTCGCCAGAACCCATAGCCAGCGCATTCTGAGAAAGAAAAGCATATCCCGCAAGGTCAGCGGGGAGTTCCCGCCGGGAGTTGCGGCAGCCAGAGGTAGCGGCGAAACGCCGCTGAAGATCGTGCTGGAGGTCATATCGTCCTAATCCAAAATGGCGAGATCACGGAGTAACCAGGTAGTGGCAGCTTGGAGGGGACGGAGGGAGTAGCATATCTTCCGATTTCGGGCATGATCGGCAGCTCTCCCCTTGCATGCTCAGTATGAGCCACGTTGTGAAAACAGAGCGGGAATGGTCTTGGCAATGATGACGAAGTCCCGGCCGAGCGACCAGTTGTCGAGATAGTGAACGTCGAGGGAAACCCGGTACTCGTAACTGACATCGTTGCGCCCGCTGGTCTGCCAGTGACCGGTCAGGCCCGGGCGCACGGCCATGTAGGCCCATACATGCTCGCCGTAGCGCGGCAATTCCTCGGCGGTGATCGGCCGGGGGCCGACAAGGCTCATTTCGCCACGCACGATATTGATCAGTTGGGGAAGCTCGTCGATGCTCGACCGCCGCAGAATCTCGCCGACTGCCGTGATCCTCGGATCGTCCTTCAGCTTGCGTGTCGCTTCCCATTCGCTTCGCGCAATCGGGTTGTTTTGCAGCAATTCGGCAAGCTGAGCACTCGCATCGGTCTTCATCGTGCGAAACTTGAGGCATCCGAACGGTGCTCCGCCGACGCCGATGCGCGTATGGGAATAGAAGACCGGGCCGCGGTCGCTTATCTTCACGATCACCGCGACAATCAACAGAAGCGGGGAAAGCAGGATCAGTGCAATGATCGCGATGAGAAGGTCTATCGCGCGCTTCGACGATCTGCCTGCCGCACGAGGCAGGGACGAATGGAGATCGCCGCCTTTCGCGGACCGTCCGACACGCGACCAGGCCTCGAAACTATGTGCTTCCCATGTCATCAGTGGTCTCCAAAATATTCCGATTAAGAACCATTCAAAGTTTGCTGCGCCGCACTCTTGTTGTCTGTTACCAAGGTCATAATCCTTAATAAATTCTTTATGCTACTAAACGGCATTCGAGAATTCCGACTAGTCCTCGATGGCCTCTTTTCATTGCAAATGCCAATATAACCTACTTCGAGGTGATAATCCGCAGGTATTCATTTATATTTTTGATATCCACATTTCTATTATTGCTTATTTTTAACTCATGAAGACTTTTTAATAAGCACCTGTCTTCAATCGTACAATCTATCTTCGATTCCGTCGAGATTTTGATTTCGATTGCTGATGTATTTTTGTTTTCAACTAAATGTAGACTTGGTCTTTACGCTATCTCTCTGGGATGTTATTTGACACCCACATTAAGACAATATAAATGATGCAGTGCAGCATTTCCTATGGTTATTCGAGTACTCGGAGTTATGCTCATGGATGGGGCGACACACGCATCAGCTCGCAGGGCCGGCATCGGCAAGACGGCGATATCGGCTAACGGCAGCATTCATCTCAACAGCCGCATCGTCATCGACGACGAATTTCTTTCCTGCCGGTCGAGCGTCCGGCGTTTCCGGCGCGGCGAGGTCATCGCCGGGGCCGGCGTCCTCGTCGATACCTTCGCTCGCGTGCATTCGGGGGTGGTCAGCGCCAGCACGATGCTGCCCGACGGCAGGGAATTCATCGTCGAGATCATTCCGAAATCCGGCCTCATCGGCGAGCTCGAGGTTCTGCGCAGGCAGACGTTGAGTCTCGAATACCGAGCCGGTTCCAACTGCGAACTGCATTTCTTCGAAGGCCGGCTGCTGCGCGACATGTACGCCAGCGATCCCTGCTTTCGCGAAAAGGTCTTCTCCAGGGCGCTGGCGCGTATTTCAGAGCTCGAACTCCGGATCATTGCAAATGCGGCGTCGAGCCTGCAATCGAGGCTGGCCAGCACGCTGCTGCGGCTTTCGGCTGTTTACGGAAAAGATGCGGCAAACAGCGGGGACGAACTGATCATCTCGCAAAATGACCTGGCCGCAACGCTGCCGGCGTCTCGCGAGAAGGTCAATCAATGCCTGCGGCGCCTGCGGGAAAGCAAGATCATCGACGGTGGGCAGGGCAAGATCCGCATTCTCAACCGCAAGGCGTTGGAGGCCTGTGCCAACGGCGCGGTTTCGGTGAAGTGATGCGCCCATCGCTTCCCGGGGTTCTCCGATCTGCCACAAGCGTCGGCCGCTTTCCCGGCCCCGGCACGACAAAGATCGATCGGGTGGTCATCATCGACGACTATTCGGTGGCCAGAGGCGGTGCGACGGCGCTGGCGGTGCTGTCCGCCAAGCTTTTTCGGGGGCTCGACATCCCCGTGACCTATATTTGCGGGGATGACGCCGCCAATGCGGAGCTTGTCGCCCTCGGAGTCTCAATGGTCGGGCTGAACAGCCGCGACCTGCTCAGCGCCGAGCGTGCGAAGGCTTTCGTGACCGGCATTCACAATGGCGCCGCCGTTCGTATGGTCGCGAACTGGATTGCCGCAGAGGACACCGCCAATACCGTCTACCATGTCCATGGCTGGCACCAGATCCTGTCTCCCGCGATTTTCAAGGCGCTGGTGCCGGTCGCCAGACGATGCGTGGTTCATGCGCATGATTTCTTCACGGCCTGCCCCAACGGCGCCTTCTTCGACTATCAGGCGCAGGAAATCTGCCTTCGACGCCCGCTCGGCGGAGGCTGCATTGCGACGGCCTGCGACAAGAGAAGTTATTCGCACAAATTGTGGCGGGTTGCCCGCGGCTCCAATATCCTCCGGCTGCTGAAGGATCAGGCCGATTTCGGCCGGATCATCCTGCTGCACGAGAAGATGGCCGGCTTTCTCGTCGGCGCCGGATATCGGCCCGAACGGCTGACGACGATCCGCAATCCCGTCGCTCCGCTATCCATCAAACGCATCGAGGCGGAGGCCAATGAGGAGTTCGTCTTCATCGGGCGGTTGGATGAGGAGAAGGGCATTGAGGACGCCGTGGCCGCCACGCGCAAAGCCGGCGTCAAGCTCTGCGTGATCGGGGACGGGCCGCTGATGCCGCTGGTCGCAGCTTCGGGAGATCACGTCAGGGCCGTGGGCTGGCAGTCGCATGCGGAGATCGGCCCGACCATCCGCAAGGCGCGCGCCCTGTTGATGCCGTCGCGCTATCCCGAGCCGTTCGGCCTCGTCGCTATCGAAGCGGCCAGGAGCGGTCTGCCCGTCATCATGTCGCGCAGCGCCTTTCTCGCCGAAGAAATGCAAAAAGCCGGCATGGCGCTTGCCTGCGATACGGCTGACGAAAGCGCCTTTGCCGATACTTTGACGAGATTTAGCCAAATGCCGGGGCATGAGGTCCGCGCCATGAGCGAGCGGGCTTTCCGGCTGTCGCCGGATCTCGCCTCGACACACGAGGAATGGCGCGACGCGCTTCTTGCCGAATACCAAAGCCTGATTTCGACGAATGCGGTTCCCGAGCTGACAGACGGTGTGGCGATACAAGGAGTATTGAGTTGACTCTTAAAGCAACAACCTCTCTTCCCGACGCGAGAGCATTTCTCGGCGATGCGCCGGTGATGGCGAAAAGACGCGTCACTGAGGCCGGAGGCGCGAGCGATACCAAGCAGCTTCGTGTCGCCATCGTGCATTATTGGCTGGTTTCGATGCGCGGCGGCGAGAAAGTCGTCGAAGAGCTGTGCCGCATGTTTCCGCAGGCCGACATCTTCACCCTCGTCTGCAACCGGGATCGCATCAGCGATTTTCTGAAGACGCGGAACATCCGCACGTCCTTCCTGCAGAAGATCCCCGGCGCGCAACGGCATTATACCAAGATGCTGCCGCTGATGCCCTTCGCGCTCGAGCAGTTCGATCTGCAGGAGTACGATCTCGTGCTGTCGAGCGAATCCGGACCCGCCAAGGGCATCATCACGCGCGCCGACGCGCTGCATGTCTGCTACTGCCACTCGCCGATGCGCTACATCTGGGATCAGTTCCATGTCTACCGTCATGGCCTGCCCTGGGTGGGTCGCGCCTTGATGTCGATCACTGCGCCCATGCTGCGCGCCTGGGACGTGACGACGTCCTCGCGGGTCGATGTGTTCGTCGCCAATTCCGATTATGTCGCAAGCCGCATCCGCCGCTTCTACGATCGGGAATCCATCGTTATCCATCCGCCCGTTGCGACTGACGATTTTGCGGTGGGGAAGGGAAAAGGCGAATTCTATCTCTATGCGGGACAGCTGACCACTTACAAGCGGCCGGATATTGCCGTTCGCGCCTGCACCGAGGCCGGGCGGAAGCTGGTCGTGATCGGCGAGGGAGAGCAATTGGCTTATCTGAAGTCGATCGCCGGACCGACCGTTGAGTTTCTCGGCCATCAGCCCTTCAACGTTCTGCGCGACCACCTGTCGCGATGCCGCGCCCTGTTGTTTCCGGGCACGGAGGATTTCGGCATCCTTCCGGTGGAAGCCATGGCGTCAGGGCGGCCGGTCCTGGCTTTCGACGCCGGCGGCGCCAGAGAAACCGTTTCCTCGCCGCAGGTCGGGTTTCGCTTCGGGCAGCAGACCACGGAAGCTCTGTTGGAAACGATGGCGGCGTTCGAAGAGGTGGAGGACGATATCGATCCGCATGCAATCCGTGCGCACTCGCTGAAATTTTCTTCCGCCGTGTTCCGCGACCGTCTGTCCGGTCTCATTGAGCAACAACTGTCCACCCATGGCGACCGATCCGCCGACGTCTTCAGAAGACGGCCGGGCTGATGGGAAGGCCGGAGCTGCCTGCCTTGCCGCTGCGACCGAAACCGCCTCAATCCGCCGACGAGGAATAGAAGATAGATCATGTCAAGCGTATCTCAGAGGACGGCGACGGCGAGTATCTGGACCATCAGCGGAAAATTCCTGGCGCGACTGCTCGATTTCGTCAGCCTCCTGATCCTCGCAAGGCTTTTGAGCCCAGCGGATTTCGGCCTGGTCGCCATCGCGACCTCGGTTCTGGTCATCGTCGAGACAATCCTGGACCTGCCGCTGACGCAGGCCCTGATGCGTCAGCCGTCGCCTTCGGACGATATGTTTGCCACGGCCCTTACCCTCAGCCTGCTTCGAGGCGTGGCCATCAGCACGCTGATGATGATCATCTCCTGGCCGATGGCTTTGATCTATGACGATTCCCGGCTTTTCTCTCTTGTCGCCGTGCTCTCCATCGCGCCTGCCATGCGCAGTGTGATCAGCCCGCGCATGGTTCTCTTCATGCAGCGGTTCGATTTTAAACGCGAGTTCGCACTCGATCTCATCACCAAGGGGTCGACGCTGCTATTCGGTGTCGGGGTGGCGGTCGCGACCGGCAGCTATTGGGGGCTGGCGATCGGCGCGGTTGCAGGCCCGACCGCCGCGGCGGTCACCTCATATGTCTTTGCGCCGATGCGACCGAGGTTCAGCCTTTCCGAGTGGAAGCACTTTCAGGACATGATCAGTTGGAACACCGTCTCGCAGGTGCTGAGTTCGATCAACTGGCAACTGGACCGGCTGCTTTTGCCGCGCTTTACCGGCTTGTCGACGTTCGGCGCCTTCAGCGTCGCCGACAATATCGCCGGTATTCCATACCAGACCTTCGTCGGGCCATTGTTGCGTCCGCTGATGGCGGCATTCTCGACCGTCGATGACCGTCGTAATCTGATCGCTGCCTATCTGAAGGCGACGAACGCGATCACCTTCGTGGCAGCGCCCATCCTCATCGCGCTCGCCCTGCTTGCCGAGCCGGCCGTGCGGATTATCGTCGGCGAGAAATGGGCATCTGCGGCGCCGATTCTGCAATGGCTGTGCATCGTCAGTTTGCTCGGTCTTCCCACGAACATGATGCCGCCATTGGCTATGGTCCTGAACAAAACCCGCTATCTCGCTCTCCGGATGTTTGCCGAGTTCGCTGTCAGGGTTCCGGTCACCATCCTGGGCATTGCCTATTTTCAGGTGGCAGGAGCACTGGGCGCGCGGATCGTGGCGGTGCTTGTCGCCTATGCCGCATCGCTCATCATCACGCGACGGCTGATCGGCGCGACGGTTGCCGCTCAGTTGCACGCCTTTTTACGGCCTCTGGCCGCAAGCTTGCCGATGATCGCTTTCCTGCTGTGGATCGAGCCGATGCTCTCCGCCATGCCTGTCGGCCTCAACCTTGTCGTCAGCCTGGCGCTTTGCGGCGGGGCGGCAGTAGCGATCTTCTGGGCCTTCGCGTTGCTGCTGTGGCAGATTCTGGGAAGGCCCGACGGCATCGAGACCATTGTCGTCCAAAGGCTCATGCCGCGACGAAACGGGGTTCTCACCTTTTGATCGAGACAAGTGTAGTCCAACGATTGGTTTGGCGTTTTCGGAGGAGCAGAATGCGTTACGGGATATCTTCTAAGGCTCTGGGTTTGCTCATCGTTCTCGGTCTGGGGGCGTTGCCCGGCCAGCCCAGCGTGGCTCAGCAACCACTCAATATCGATGCGTATCAGCTAACGTTCGAGGAGAGTTTCGACAGTCTCGACGTCTCGGCCTGGGGAGAGAGAAGCTCCCGCTGGATCGCCCATACGCCCTGGAACGGCGATTTCGGTGACGCCCGTTTCACTGATCCAGCCCCCGGCTTTCCGTTTACCACCGATCAGGGAATTCTGAAGATCGAAGCGCGCAAGGAGGCCGATGGAACCTGGCGCTCGGGCCTGTTGTCGTCGGTGAACCCGAAAGGCGAAGGATTCTCGCAGCAATTCGGTTATTTCGAAGCCCGGATGAAGCTGCCGCCGGGCAAGGGCGTCTGGCCAGCCTTCTGGCTCATCGGGCTCGACCGGTCGAAATACACCTCCGAGATCGACGTGCTGGAATACTATGGGCGCGCGCCCTACGAATTCAGCATGGGCTTCCATATCTGGCGTCAGAGCCAGGGCGGCCAGAACAGCACCGGTGGCCATTGGCAAACCGTCCAGGACGGAATTCTGAACAGCGAATATCACACCTACGGCGTCGATATCCAAGCTGACAAGACGAGCTTTTATCTCGACCGTCAGTTCATCTGGAGCTTCGACACGCCGAAGGAATTCCACATGCCGTTCTATCCGCTGGTGAACCTGGCACTCGGCTCGGGTTGGCCGATCGATGAAACGCCGAATCCTTCCATTCTGCTTGTCGACTATATTCACGTCTACCAGCGCAAGCCCACCGACGCGGCAAATTGAACAGCCGGGGATAGCCGTTCCGTCGCTAACGGCCGCAGCTGAGGCCGGTTTGCGGGTCGAAGAGATGCATTGCTTCCTTGTCGAAAAAGAGGGTGAGCTTTTCGTTGTCGCGGATTGGCGTGCGTGGCGGCAGGCAGGCCATCAGGCGCTGATTTCCGGCAAGGGCGGTGACGACGAGTTCCGGGCCGGTCAGCTCTGCCACCTCAAGGATTGCCTCGATCGATGGGCCGGTGCCGTCTGTGCGAAGCGCCTCGGGACGAATGCCGAGGATAAGTTCGCGGCCATCGCCGGCCGTCTCGCGGAAGCGGGCGGGCAGGGGCAGGCTGGCATCGGAGCCTGAAAGCGCCAGGCGGCCGTCACGCACCGTTGCCTTCAGCAGGTTCATCGGCGGCGCGCCGACGAAGGTCGCGACATAGAGCGTTGCCGGATGGTTGTAGATCTCCTCCGGCGTGCCCAGCTGCTCGATGCGGCCGTCGCGCATGACGGCGATGCGGCTTGCAAGCGTCATTGCTTCGATCTGGTCATGGGTGACATAGACGACCGTGGTCTTCAGCATCTGATGCAGCCGCTTGATCTCGGTGCGCATCTCCATGCGCAGCTTGGCGTCAAGGTTGGAGAGCGGCTCGTCGAAGAGGAATACCTCAGGTTTGCGCACCAGCGCACGGCCGATCGCAACGCGCTGGCGCTGGCCGCCGGAAAGCTGGCTCGGCTTGCGGTCGAGGAGGTTTTCGATCTGCAGGAGCTTTGCGGCATCGCGCACGGCATTGTCGCGCTCCGGCGCCGGCACCTTGCGCATTTCCAGGCCGAAGCCGATGTTCCGGTGCACCGTCAGATTGGGATAGAGCGCGTAGGATTGGAAGACCATGGCGATATCGCGGTCCTTTGGATGCACGCTGAGCACCGAGCGGCCGCCGATCCTGACATCGCCGCTCGTGGCCTCGGCAAGGCCGGCGATGATGTTCAGCAGGGTGGATTTGCCGCAGCCGGAGGAGCCGAGCAGCACCAGGAACTCGCCGCTTTCCAACGAGATGTCGATACCTTTCAGCGTGTCGACATCGCCATAGGTCTTGCGGATGTTCTGAATTTCGAGCGCGCTCATCGCACAGGCTCCTCGGGAGATGATGGGCCGCCATAGTTGCGGGGAAGGGTGGATATGGCGCGCGAGGCGACTGCGGTTCCCGCCTGCAGGCAAGAAATCAGCGGCTCATCGCTTGCGAGCGCGGCGAGAAAGGCGGCGTTGAAGACATCGCCGGCGCCGATCGTATCGACGACCTCGACAACGGGTGCAGCCACCGAAACCAGCAGGCCGTCCGGCCCGATCGCGAGAGCGCCGTCCGGGCCGCGCTTGACGACGATGATCGCACCCTCCGGCATATGCGACCTGATGTGACGGGCCGCCTCGACCGGATCGGCAATGTCGGCAAGTGTCGTCGATTCGACCTCGTTCAGAAGCGCGATACCGCTGCGAGAGAGCCATGCGCGTGTCGCTGCACAATTCTCGTCTGTCCAGCCGTCGAGCGGCCAGCCGGTATCGAGCGCGACGGTGATACCATGGCTGTCGGCCCAGTCGAAGAAGGCGTCATAATCCGCTGTCAGGTCATCGGTCAGGAACGAGCCGCAGAGAAGGGCGTAGCCGCCCTGCAGCCTAGCGCCGTCGATGACCGCGAAGACATCCGCCAGGCTGAAGCGCGGCAGGTGGCCTTTTGTCGTGAAGAAGGTGCGCTCGCCGTCCGGATGGGTGATGCCGACGGAGAGCGTCGTTTTCTCAGGATGTACCGGCCACTTGTCGGAACGGTGGCCGAAGGCTTCGCTCAGCCAGCGGCCAAACTGGTCACTGCCGATATTGGCGGCGATCTCGAATTCGACGCCAAGCGCTTGCCAGGCGAGCGCGCTGTTGCCGGCGGCGCCGCCGACCCGTAACTCATCATGATCGACGATGATTTCCGTCCCGGCCTTTGGCCAGGGGGCGGCCGGTCCAAGGATCAGGTCGATGTTGACGTTGCCGATGACTGCAAGCGGCCGCATTCATTCGCTCCGGGTGATCTTGGTGGAGCGGACCGGCGTTCCGGCATTCTCCACGCGGGCGTCGGCAAAGGCGATCATCAGCCGCTGGGCGACCGACAGCATGGCGAAGATCGCAGCAAGACCGGTTGCCCGGGCGAATCGGATCGTCACCGCGCCGGCGACCGACGCTTCGCCCGAGGCGTCGAAAAGGATGACGGGGGCGCCGGTCTCGACAGCGGATGTCGCCATTGCCGTCACCAGGCCGGCCGTCTCGTCGAAGCCGCGAAACAGCACGACGCCGATCTCCGGCCCCAGCATCTCCATCGGTCCGTGGCGCAGCTGGCCGCCTTCGAGCGAGAAGCAGGGACGACGCGACAGTTCCGTCAATCCGAGCGCCAGCGCCTCGGCGATACCCTGCAGCCGGCGGCCTGACGTGACGATGGTCGCGACATTTTCGAGCGCGGTGAGCGCGGCGGCGATGTCATGGTCTTCCGGTGCCTTGAGGGCGGCAATCGCGGCGTCTGGATCTTCGCCGAGGGCGGCGAGGATTGCCAGATGCAGGGCGAAGGTCACCGTCAGGCTCCGGGTCGCGGCGAAGGCAAGCTCGGTGCCGCCGGCGCCAATGAGTGACGGGGCGGTTCTTGCGAGGAAGGAGTTGCCTTCGAGCGTCAGGCCGAAGGTCTCCTCGGTGCCGCCGGTTTCGTTAAACCATCGCAGAACCTCGGCGCTTTCGCCGGATTGCGAGGTGACGAAGATCGTCCTGCCGGCGATCGGCAACGGCTGGCCGAGCTGCTCGGACAGCGGCAAGGCGAGGGCATCGATGCCGCATGCACGATAGAGCGGCTCGACGGCGCGGTTGACGGCATGCGAACCGCCCATGCCGATGAGTAGCAGCCTGCCGGTCTTCTTCAGCGAGGCGGCGGCCCTGGCCGCCGTCGGCTGGGCCGCTTCATAGGAAGCGATCGCATCGGCATGTTGGCGGGCCATTTCGCGATCAATCGCGGCAAGCCCGGCCGGCCGGGTTCTTTCTGCTGTCATGTTCATCCCTTGACGCCGCCGCTGGTGAGCCCCGAAATCAGGGCGCGTTGCATGACAAGACCAATCAGCACCGGTGGCAGGGCGGCGAGCACGCCTGCCGTCGCGATCAGTCCATAATCGGAAACGCGGCCGCCGGCGAGATCGGCGATGGCTACGGTCAGCGTTTTGGCGCGCTGGTCCGAGGTGAAGAGCAGCGCATAGAAGAATTCATCCCAGGCAAGCAGGAAGGCAAAGAGGCTTGACGTCGCCATCACGGGGGCGGCGAGCGGCAGCGTGATGATCCGCAGCGTCTGGAACAGGCCGGCGCCGTCGATCATCGCGGCAGATTCGATCTCGCGCGGGATGGAATCGAAACCCGATTTCATCAGCCAGGTGGTAAAGGGCGCGAGAATTGTCAGATAGACGAGGGCGAGGCCGAAGACGTTGTTCAGCATGCCGAGATGGGAGAGGCCCATATAGAGCGGCACGGCGAGCGCGACCGGCGGCAACATGTAGGTGGCGATCACCATCGACAGCGACCAGCCGACCGAAGGTGTGCGCGACACAGCCCAGCCGGCCGGAATGGCGAGCGCGATGGCGGCGATCGTCGCCATGCCCGCCACTTCGATGCTGTTGCGCAGCGACGAGGTGAAGGCGGCGCCGGCGCTGTTTTCGATCGTCGAAAGCAGTACGCCGTAGCGAGAGAAATCCACCGTCTGCGGCCACCAGCGCAGCGGCTTTGCGGCAAGGTCGGCGGCCGGCGAGATGCTCATGATGAACAGCCACAGGATCGGCGCCAGGATGACGGCGGCAAGCAGCAGCGCGCAGAGATGAATGAAAACAGAAAAGAGTGGGCTCTGGCGTTCCATCAGGCCGCACTCCCGGCGGTCTTGCGCACCAGAGCGGCGTAGCCGGCAGCAAGCAGCGTGACCAGCAGCGTGACGATCAATGCCAGTGATGCCCCCGAGCCTGCCCGCTGGAAGGAGAAGGCTTCCTGGTAGACCAGGATCGACAGCGTGCGCGTGCTGTTGGCCGGGCCACCGCGGGTCATGACCCAGATGATATCGAAGACCTTGAAGGCTTCGATCGTGCGCAGCACCAGGGCCACCATCAGCGGGCCGGCGAGATAGGGCAGGATGACGAAGCGGAAGCGGGCGAAAGCGCCGGCGCCGTCGACCAGCGAGGCGGCGGTGATGTCGCGCGGCACGGCCTGGAGTGCGGCCAGTGCGATCAGCGCCACCAGCGGAAAATTCTTCCAGCAGTCGGCGACGATGAGGGCCGCCAGCGCCGTGCCCGGTTCTCCGAGCCAGGAGCGGTAGGCCTCCAGCAGGCCGAGTTGGGTCAGCGCGGCGTTCAGTGCGCCGTATTCCGGATTGTAGATCAACCGCCAGAGCGTGGCGTTGACGACGGTCGGCAGTGCCCAGGGCAGGATCATCAGGGCGCGAAGCGCGGTGCGGCCGCGAAACTGCTGGTTCAGCAGCAGGGCTGCCAGAACGCCGATCACCATTTCGGCGGCGACCGAGACGATTGCGAACCATGCGGTGGTGATCAGCGTGCGCTGGAAATTCGAGCCGGAGATCATCGTCGCGTAGTTGTCGATGCCGACGAAGTTTCCTTCCGTGCCGACGAGCTTGGCGTCGGTGAAAGAGAGGCCGACGGTATCGATCAGAGGCCAGCCGATGACTGATATCATGACCACGAGAAGCGGCAGCATCAAAAGCCACGCGCGGGTTGTCAGCCAAGTGCCCGACATCAAGGCGACCCTTCTTCATTCACAGGTTATCGAGATCGAACCGGGCGACGGCGGGCGCCGCCCGGGGTTTCGTGCTTTTTGCTCAGAGGCCGCTATTGTCGGCGGCTGACTTCAGCGCATCCTCGGGAGAGGACTGGCCGAGCAGCGATTCCTGGATCGCCTGCTGCAGCGCGGTCGAGAGCTCCTGATATTTCGGCGTCGTCGGACGCGGATACATGGCCGCAAGGCCGATCTTGGCGGCGGAGATCAGCTCTTCCTGGCCCTTGGTGACCGCCGGGTCCTCATAGGAGGACGCCCAGATCGGCAGGCTCAGCTTGGCATAGGCATTCTGCGTCGCCTGCGACGTCATGAAGGTGATGTATTTCCAGGCCTCATCCGGATGCTTGCTGGCCGAGGTGATGCCGAGGCCCATCGAGCCGTTGACGGCCGAAGCCTCGCTCTTGCCGGCAACACCCGGCGCCGGCACGACGCCGACCTTGCCTGCGACCTTGCTGTCTTTCGGATCGTTGGCCATGTTGTACATGTAGGTCCAGTTCAGCGCGAAGGCGGCATCGCCGTTTTCGAAGACCTTGCGGACGTCTTCTTCCAGGAATTCCTTGGAATTCGGATTGGTGAGGCCGGAGGAATAGCTGGAGACCATGTATTTCAACGCATCGAGGCCGCCGCCGGTCTGGAAGGCCGGCTTGCCGTCCTTCAGGAAATCGCCGCCAAAGGCGCTGACGAGCGTGGTGTAGTCGCAGATCGCGGCTTCGGCTTGCGACCAGCTCCAGGCGATCGGCGTGGCGAGCAGGCCCTTGTCCTTGATCGTCTTTGCCTGTTCGGTCAGTTCGTCCCAGGTCTTGGGCGGGGTCTTGATGCCGGCCTTTTCGAGGATTTCCTTGTTGTAGAACAGGTATTTGGTGTCGAGGATCCACGGCATGCCGTAATATTTGCTATCATATTGCACTGTGGTCCAGGCGCCCGGCAGCACGCCTTTCTTCATCTCGTCGGTGACGCGCGAGGAGACGTCGACCAGCACCTTGTTGGTGGCGTATTCGGCCGGCCAGATGACGTCGAAAAGGACGACGTCGTAGCCGCCGCCGGAACCTTGCGCCAGCACCGTCTTGTCGTGCAGGCCTTCATAGGGAACGAATTCGAGATTGACCTTGATGTCGGGGTTCGCCTTGGCGAAGGCGTCGGTCATGGCGCGCACATCGGCCTCGCTATAGGCGGCCTGCGCCATGAAAAGCGCGTTCAGCGCGGTTTCGGCGAAAGCGTGCGGCGCAAGGGATGCGCCGATCAAGGCCGCACCCAGAAGCGTCTTGTTAAAGGATTTCAGCATTGCAGCCTCCAGTTTTTGACATTTACGCATTGCCGAGGGCGATCCTCCGCCATCGGTGTTCGAGAAGGCACGCGCGAAAACGTGCCGGTTTGTCGTCTCGGAGCGTCGTCGGAGCGCCTTGCGGGCTCCTGCGTTCCCTGGAACTCTCCGGTTCCTTATTAAGTCAAGTGTCTTGACTTATTACTTCTTCAACATTCTATTGGAGTCAAGAGGGAATTGCACATGAATGACAGCCGCCCGATCCGGGCCAAGAGCGGCACCAATCACGAAGGCACCAGCGCGCATAATCGGCGCGTGATGATCGATGCCCTGAGGATCAACGGTGCGCTTTCACGCGCTGATCTGGCGCGGGCGACGCGGCTGACCAAACAGACGGTGTCGAATATCATCGAGGAACTCGAGCGCGACGGTCTGGTCAGTTCCCAGGAGGCGGTGAGAAGGGGCAGGGGCCAGCCGTCGACACCCTACGGCCTGGTGCCCGAGGGCGCCTTTGCGATCGGCCTGCAGATCGACCGGCATGTGACGCGGGCGGTCGCCGTCGATCTTGTCGGCAGCGTTCTTGTGCGTGATGAGGCCGGCCTCCCACCAGGCGGTCCGTCGAACGGGACGAAGGTCATCCTCGATCTCGTCGCCGGCGTGCGGTCAAAACTTGCCGGGATCGTCCAGCAGTCGGAAAAGCGGCTGGTCGGTCTCGGCGCTGCCATGCCAGGGCCCTTCGGGGTCGCCGGCAGCGGCGACGATCCGTGGATGATGGAGACCTGGCAGAAATTTCCGTTGTTGGAAACGCTGACTGCCGGTACCGGGCTTGATGTCGGCCTGCAAAACGACGCGGCGGCGGCGGCGACCGCCGAGCGCATGGTGGGAGCCGCCCATGGCCTCGACCATGCCGTCTGCCTCTTCGTCGGTTATGGCATCGGCGCCGGCCTCATTCTGAACGGCGAGCTCTACCGCGGCACCAACGGCAATGCCGGCGAGATCGGCATGGCACTGTTGTTTGCCGACGGCAAATCGACGCCGCTCGAACATCGCGCTTCGCTCGCCTCGCTCTACCAGCATCTGTCGATCGATCCCGCCGATCCGGGCCTTTATGCACGGATCAACGATCTCGCCTTGAGGGGCGATCAAAGCATCCACGCCTGGGTCGAGGCGGCAGCAGTGGATCTGCGCTGGAGCATCCATCTCCTTGAGACGCTGTTCGATCCGCAGACGGTGATCCTCTGCGGCAGCGCGCCGGAAGCGTTGGTGAACAGGTTGATTGCGGCAATCGGCCCGTTGCTGCCCTCGATCGCCGAGCGTCGTGGCCGGACGCTGCCGCGCCTGCAGCCGGGCATGGCCGATCCTTGGTCGGTGGCGCTTGGTGCTGCCGCCGGACCGATCAGCCGTGCATTCGATCCCCGTTTTGCGGCGATCCTGAAGGATTCCCTTCAATCCTGAGGTCTAAATCCTGAGGTTGCACACCAGTGCAACGGCAAAAATGTCAGCGTTTTGCAAGTTTCGTTGCGGCGGAGCAGGCGAATAACGGCGCTCCGTCGTAATATAAATAAATATTAAATATCTCCTAAGAATCCATTGTTTCGAATATAGGTGTAATTTATTGACTACATGCTGAAGCAATCGGCGAAATTTCTCTAAATATTTCCCCGAGGTTGGTGAATAACGACTGTATGAATGTTTTATGACAACTGGAGTTCTCTCTTTTCATGTCATGTAATATTCATTGGCCGCGGCAATTTGAACCAGCTAATAGGGCGTGCACTGAAAGTGCGCGTCCCTTTTTACGTTCGAGGTTCTCATGCAAGCCAAGCTTCTCGGCGCCGTTGGCGCCCTTCTCGCTACAGCGTTTCTTGCTGGTCCCGCTGCCGCCGCCGATAAGACCAAGATTGACTTCTGGTTCGGTAATTCCGGTGACATTGCAAAGCGTGTCCAGGAGCAGTGCGATCGCTTCAACCAGTCGCAGGCCGACTACGAAGTCGTCTGCACCAGCCAGGGCAGCTACGACGCGTCCCTGCAGAACACCATCGCTGCCTTCCGCGCCGGCAAGCAGCCGACCATCGCCCAGGTCTCCGACGCCGGCACGCTCGACATCATGCTCTCCGGCGCCTACTACCCGGCCAACAAGCTGATGGCCGACATGGGCTACACCGTCGACTGGAACGACTATTTCTCCGGTATCTCCGGCTACTACGCGACCTCGAAGGGCGAGATGTACTCCTTCCCCTTCAACTCCTCGACCGCTCTGCTCTACTGGAACAAGGACGCCTTCGCCAAGATCGGCAAGGATCATGCTCCGGCAACCTGGAAGGAAGCAGGAGAAGACCTCAAGGCTCTGAAGGATGCAGGCTATGCTTGCCCGCTCGGCTTTGACATCTCCAACAACGAAGTTTGGCAGTATATCGAGCAGTTCGAAGCCGTAAACGGCGAAGCAATCGCCACGAAGAAGAACGGCTTTGAAGGTCTCGACGGCGAGCTGGTGTTCAACAAGAACCCGCTTCTCGTCAGCTACGTCAAGGACCTCAAGTCCTGGTACGACAACAAGCTTGCCGTCATCAAGAACAAGGCTGTCGGCCAGACCTTCGTCGAAGCTTTTGCCGCTGGCGATTGCCAGGTCATCCTGACCTCGGTCGGCGACCACGGCAATGTTGGCCGCACCGCCAAGCAGGGCATGAACTGGGGCGTTGCCATGCTCCCGACCTACGGCGACGCAACCCGCCACAGCTCTTATGTCGGCGGCGCTTCGCTCTGGGTTCTGAAGGGTCATTCCGACACTGAATACAAGGCTGCCGCTGCCTTCTTCAACTTCATCGCAAAGCCGGAAGAAGCTCTTACCTGGTCGACCGTTACCGGCTACATCCCGGTTCGTAACTCCGGCTTCGAATATCTGAAGAAGCAGGGCTTCTACGACAAGGCTCCTTATGCCGGCCGCGAACTCGCCATTCAGAGCCTGACCGCTTCCCCGGCTGGCGACGCGGCTCCGCACGGCATCCGCCTCGGTGGCCTGCTGCAGGTCCGCACCGAAATCGCCAATGGTCTGCAGGCAATCTTCGTCAACAATGCCGATGTCCAGGCTTCGCTCGATGGGGCTGCCGAACGCGGCAATACGCTGCTGCGTCGCTTCCAGCAGACCTACAAGAACGTTCAGCTCCCCTGATCGCTTGATATGAGCCGCACCCGGCCCGCGTTTCGCGCGCCGGGTGCGTCATAAGTTCTTTAGTCGGCCGCGGATGCGAACTCCCCGCCCGCGCCTAAAGCGCGCCGCTCGCGCTTTAGATCATTATTTCGACACATGTCGTTACCGCAAAACCGCTGCACACTTTTGCTCGACATGCTTTAAACCAAACCAGGACGAAAACGACCACTCATGGAAAAGCGCGTCACTTTCTCCTCAACGACGATCGGACTGCTCTTCGCATTTCCGATGCTGTTGCTGATCTTCGTCTTCTTCTATTGGCCGAGTGCGCAGGCGCTCTATTGGGCGTTCACGCTCGAGCAGCCATGGGGCGGCGGCAATGCCTGGGTCGGTTTCGACAATTTTAGACAGCTGCTCACCGATCCGATCTATTGGGACTCGATCACCCGCAGCATGATCTTTGGCTTCAGCTCGACGGCCATTGCCATGGGGCTGGCGCTCATCCTGGCGCTTTTGACAGATCGTGAACTGCGCGGCCACAAGGTCTACCGGTCCGTCTTCATCTGGCCTTACGCAATTGCCGCTCCCGCTCTTGGCCTCGCCTTCCGCTTCATCCTGGCTCCGGAAGCCGGCCTTCTGTCGGTTATCAACCACGTCTGGCCCGGCCTCTGGAACCCCGCACTCGACGGCAAGGATGCGATGATCGCCGTCATCGTCGCCTTCTCCTGGAAGTATATCGGCTACAACTTCATCTTCTTCCTCTCGGCGCTGCAAGGCATTCCGCGCTCGCTGATCGAGGCCGCCGCAATGGATGGTTCGGGGCCGATGCGCCGGATCTGGGACATCCAGCTGCCCCTGCTGACGCCGACGCTGTTCTTCCTGCTCGTCATCAACATCACCGAGAGTTTCCAGGATTCCTTCGGTATCGTCGACGTCATGACGCAGGGCGGCCCGGCGCGCGCCACCGAGCTCATGGTCTACAAGATCTATTTCGACGGCTTCAGAGGTCTCGACTATTCGGGCGCCGCAGCGCAATCCATCATCCTGATGGTGCTCGTCGTCCTTCTTACCATCTTCCAGTTCCGCTTCATCGAGCGGCGCGTGCACTACAAGTGAGGTCGCGGACATGATCGAACGCACGCCGATATTCAACTTCATCTGCTATACGCTTCTCGCGCTCGGCATGGTGATCGCGCTTCTGCCTTTCGCCATCGTCATCATCGCGTCGACGCTGGATCTGGAGACGGTCAATCGCGTGCCGCTGCCGCTCACTCCGGGCTCGCATTTCTGGGAAAACGCTGAGACGGCCTGGGTTCGCGCCGATCTCGGCAACAAGCTGTTCCACAGCATCATCTTCGCCGCAACGGTCGGCGCCGGCAAAGTCATGCTGTCTTCCATGGCAGCCTTCTCCATCGTCTACTTCCGCTTCCGTGGCCGGTACGTGATTTTCTGGATCATCTTCATCACGCTGATGCTGCCGCTGGAAGTCCGCATCGTGCCGACCTATTCGATTGCGGCCAACGCGCTGCAGCCTTTCCAGACGATCCTCGACTTTACCGGCATAAGCTGGCTCGTTGCACAGATCACCGGCTTCCAGATCAAGCTCGAGTGGGGCCTGCTGAATTCCTATCCCGGTCTCGTTCTGCCGCTGGTCGCGACCGCGACCGGCACCTTCCTTTACCGGCAGTTCTACCTGACGGTTCCCGACGAACTTGCTGAGGCCTCGAAGATGGACGGATCGGGCCCGGTCCGGTTCTTTTGGGATATTCTGCTGCCGCTTTCGCGGCCAAACATGATCGCGCTCTTCACCATCATGTTCGTCTGGGCATGGAACCAGTATCTCTGGCCGCTGCTGATCACCACCGATCCGAAATTCGGCATCGCCGTGACGCAGCTCAAGACCCTCATCCCGTCCGAATTCGGTCTGCCCGACTGGAACGTCGCCATGGCCGGAACCCTGATCATCATGTCGCCGCCATTGATCCTCGTCATTTTGATGCAGCGCTGGTTCGTACGCGGCCTTATCTCCACCGAGAAGTGAAGGAGTATTCCCTTGGCACCGATCTCCATTCGTGGCGTGAAGAAAAACTACGGCAAGAATCCCGTCGTTCACGGCGTCGATCTCGACATCCAGTCCGGCGAGTTCATCGTCATCCTCGGCCCGTCCGGCTGCGGCAAGTCCACCCTGCTGCGCATGATCGCCGGCCTCGAGGAAATCACTGGCGGTGAAATCGCCATTGACGGCCGCGTCGTCAACCAGCTGGAACCGCGCGAGCGCGGCTGCGCCATGGTGTTCCAGAACTATGCGCTCTATCCGCATATGAGCGTTGCCGAGAATATCGGCTACGCATTGAAGGTGGCCGGCGTCTCGAAGGCGGAGCGGAGCCGGCGCATCGGCGAGGTCGCCAAGGCGCTCAGCCTCGAACCCTTCCTCGAACGCCGGCCGGCCGCTCTTTCCGGCGGTCAGCGCCAGCGCGTCGCCATGGGCCGCGCGATGATCCGCGAACCGAAGGTGTTTCTTTTCGACGAACCACTGTCGAACCTCGACGCCAAGCTGCGCATCGCCATGCGCGCCGAAATCCGCCGCTTGCACCGTCGTCTCGGCGCCACTTCGATCTTCGTCACGCATGACCAGACCGAAGCGATGACGCTGGCCGACCGGCTGGTGGTGATGAACGGCGGCAGGGTGGAGCAGGTCGGCACGCCGGAAGAGGTCTATCATCATCCGGTCTCGCGCTTCGTCGCGGGCTTCGTCGGCACGCCGGCGATGAACCTGCTCGAGGGCACGATCAATGACGAGGGCGTCTTCGTCTACGATCAGAGCCGCAAGGTCGTACTGCCGCGCGAACGCGCTGCACCGCTGAAAGGCAAACGCGTCGTACTCGGCATGCGCGCCGAAGCCGCCCGGCTGGTGGCCCCGGATGCGCCCGGCGCCCTCACCGCAACGGCCGATTTCATCGAAGAGCTCGGCGCGAGCCGCGTCGTGCACGCCGATTTCGACGGGCTGCCCTTTGCGGTGGCGCTGACCGAGGCCGTGAAGGTGAAGTCGGGCGATCCGATCGGCATCGCGATCGATTACGACCAGATCCACCTCTATGCCGCCGATACCGGCCGGATCATCGAGAACCCTGTTATGAAAGGCGCAGGCGCCGTCCCCGCCTAAAGCGGTCTGCGATGATCCTTGCAGAGCGTTCGGCGGCTGAGGATGTCAGCCGCTTGCTCGAACGTGAATTGCCTATCGGTGGATTGGGTCGATCCACGCGACGTCTTCCGGCTTTTCGACCGGCTCGATGTCGAGATTGACGACGACCGGTTCCTGGCCTGAGCGGACGAGCACGCATTCCAGCGTCTCGTCGCGGCTGGCGTTGATCTCCTGATGCGGCACAAAGGGCGGAACGTAGATGAAGTCGCCGGGGCCGGCCTCGGCAGTATATTCCAGATGCTCGCCCCAGCGCATGCGGGCCCTGCCCTTGACCACGTAGATGATGCTTTCGAGATCGCCGTGATGATGGGCCCCGGTCTTGGCATTGGCATGGATCGTCACCGTTCCCGCCCAGATCTTCTCGGCGCCGGCGCGCGCATTGTTGATCGCCGTCGCGCGGTTCATGCCCGGCGTCTGCGCGGTGTTCGGATCGAGCGAATTGCCGGGAATGACCTTGACGCCATGTTCCCGCCAGTCGACATGATGCTGCTCGTGGTCGTCGCTCATGCCTTGCCTCCAGCTTCGATTTGGTCAGTCTAGGCCGGCGCCGGGCGGCGGCCAAGCGGATTTGCCGCTGGGCTGTCGCACAATATCTCGGCGCCCCGATAGCTTCTATGCACAAAGGAAAGAACGGACCCGATGAGCCACCTCCCGCAGATCGATTACGACACCGCTTCGGAAGAGGTTCGTGCGGCGCATGACGAGGAAATCAGGCTGCGCGGGCGGATGACCAACATGAAGCGGACGCTGCTGCATTCGCCGGCCGCCCATCGCATCTATGCCGAATGGTTCACGCTGCGCGCCGAACTCGACCCCGCGATCAACGACCGGGCGATCTGGATCTTCTCGCATGCGATCTCGAAGGCGGCGCAATCGAAGATCGCCATCACCTTCTTTCGCCGGGCGCTGATCAACAAGGGTTTCAATCCCGACGCGCTGGAGCTTTCCGACGAAGAGGCGCTGCTCGACGCCTTCGGCAAGGCGATCGTCGCCGATTCCAACGCCGTTCCCGCTGAACTCTGGGTAAAGCTGAAAGAGCGCTACGAGACCAAAGTGCTCGTCGATCTCGTCGCCTTCGCCGGCATCATGCTGGCCACCGCCGTCTTCAACAATGTCGTCGAGGTCGATTTCGATCCCGAGCTTGAAGCCTTCGCCGAAGG
This sequence comes from Rhizobium sp. PRIMUS64, assembly GCF_023006465.1. Taxonomy (NCBI): domain Bacteria; kingdom Pseudomonadati; phylum Pseudomonadota; class Alphaproteobacteria; order Hyphomicrobiales; family Rhizobiaceae; genus Rhizobium; species Rhizobium sp. PRIMUS64. The sequence goes on from NZ_JALBGX010000020.1 coordinate 48,044, forward strand.
TGCCAGCTCAGCCTAACCGCAGAGCGATGCAATCGCGGCCTTGACTGCGCCCACACCCGGCCTGGTCGGCCGGTATTCCAAACCGACGGCGCCGTCATAGCCGTTGGCGAAGATCCAGCCGAGGCGCGGAGCAAGGTCGATGCCGCCGGAACCCGGTTCGTTGCGGCCTGGGTGATCGGCGACATGGACGTGGATGATACGGTCGAGGCGGCCGTTCAGCACCTCTTCGGTACGTTCGTCCATCACTGCGGAATGGTAGATGTCGTAGACGATGCCAATCTCGGGGCGGGCGACGTCATCGATGATATCGAGGCCTTCTCGGGTCGAATCGAGGAAGTAGCCGACATGGTCGATGCGGATATTGAGCGGCTCGACGCCGAGGCGGACACCGCTGCCTTTGAGGATATCGGCGCCGACTCTCAGCGTTTCGGTGACTGCCCGGCGCTGTTCTTCGCGAGTCAAGCCCGGGAGATCGTCACCCGCCTGTGCGATCAGCACCGGCGCGCCAAGACGTTTCGCGACAGTGACGGATTCAGCCAGGCCTTTCAGCCAGGCCTGCCGGTTGGCGGCGTCGGTCAGCGCGATCATCGGTTCGGCGACGAGGCTGGTGACGGCAAGGCCGGTTTCCTTCAGCGCTGCCTCGATCGCGTCCAGATCCTTGTCGGTCCAGCGCCAGAATTCGATCGCCGTCAGCCCGGCCGCATGGGCGTGGCGGATGCGATCGGGAAAGCTGTCGCCTTCTTCGGCAAACAGCCACTCTATGCAGGCTGAATAACGTCGCATGAAAACTCCTCCCAAGTGTTGATGCAGGCATGCGACAGATCGGCGCCTGCCGCAAGAGGTGTTCGGGGCGCTTGACGCCGGGATTCATTGGCGGAACACTCAGCACATCAGGCCGGAATCTCCGGCCGTTTGCGGAGGAAGACATGGATCTCGGATTGAAGGGAAAGACTGCCGTCATAACAGGTGCATCGGTCGGCATCGGGCTGGCGATCGCCGAGGGGCTGGCGGCTGAGGGCGCCAACCTCCTGCTGGCAGCGCGCGGCGGCGAACGGCTCGAGGCGGAAGCCGCCCGTATCGCCGAGACATACGGGGTCAGCGCCGCCGCTGTTGTCGCCGATGTGGCAACGGTTGCGGGAACCGAGGCGATCATAGCGGCGGCGGCCGAAAGAGGCGGCGCCGATATCCTCATCAACAATGCCGGCACCGGATCGAACGAGACGGTAATGGAGGCACCCGACGAGAAGTGGCAGACCTATTGGGACTTGCATGTGATGGCCGCCGTGCGGCTGGCGCGCGGCATCGCCCCGCAGATGAAGGAGCGCGGCGGCGGTGTGATCCTGCACAACGCCTCGATCTGTGCCGTTCAGCCGCTCTGGTACGAGCCGATCTACAATGTCAGCAAGTCGGCGCTGATGATGTTTTCGAAGACGCTCTCAACCGAACTCATCAAGGACAATATCCGTGTCAACTGCGTCAATGCCGGCCTGATCCTGACGCCCGACTGGATCAAGACCGCCAAACAATTGACGGCCGAAACCGGCGGCAACTGGGAAGGCTACCTGCAGAGCGTTGCCAATGAGCACGCCGCCTCCAAACGCTTCGGCACACCGGAGGAGCTGGCAAACGTCTTCGTCTTCCTGAGTTCGGAGCGCGCGAGCTATTGCATCGGCTCGACCTATTTCGTCGATGGCGGCATGCTGAAGACGATCTGACCGAGACTGCCGGCAGGGCGTGCGGCGGCCGGTCTTTCTCAGGGCTGCCGGGCGTTTCTGTGGACGTTGCCGATACAAGCTATAAATAATAGCTATTTTGTTGTATGTTCACGCTTTTGACGCTATTTGCCTGCTATTGGCAGGATAAATACTGCGATTTCTACAAGGCGACGACGATGCTGACGAAAAAGGGAAAATACGGGCTGAAGGCGCTGGTCGACCTGGCGCGGCTGGCGCCGGGCGAGACTGCCTTCATCAATGACATCGCCGCCCGCAACAATATCCCGAAGAAGTTTCTCGATACCATTCTGCTCGAACTGCGCAATGTCGGCATCCTGCGCTCGAAGAAGGGACCGGGCGGCGGCTATTCTTTGTCACGGCCGGCCTCCGAAATCCGCATCGGCCATGTCATCCGCACGCTCGACGGGCCGTTGGCGCCGATCCGCTGCGCCAGCCGTACGGCTTACGAGGCCTGCGACGACTGTGCCGATCCCGAGACCTGTCAGGTGCGGCGCTCGATGACCGATGTTCGTGACGCGATCGCCGCCATTCTCGACAATATGACCCTCGAGCAGTTCGTCGCCGACGGCGGCCGCATCGAAGGCGCCAAAGAACAATTCCCGATCTCCGCCGCCAGCTGATTAGGCGCCGCCGGCCTTCGATATATATTCGCCTGCGGTGTGCATCAACTTATCCCGCGGCAGCGATAGCGCGTGAATGCGGGCATTGCGCCAATGGCGGTCGAGATTAAGGCCGATGCCGGCCGAAGTTTCTCCTGCAAGTTCAAACAGCGCGTTTGCGGTGTCGAGCGCCGTTTCCCCGGCAAGGATTGCGGCGGCCGAGGCGGAAAAATGCGCGTCCGCCATCGCTGCCTCCATAGGATTGACCTGGGCAATGTCGAGTTTGCGGCCAGCCCGTTCCAAGGCTGCCGCCGTCGCTTCGATGCGGATGGCGCGCTCGCCGATCCGGGGGAGGATGGTCGCGCTGCGATCGCCAATCGCGGCCATCAGGTCGCTCCATGTGGCCCGCGCGATGCCCAGGCTGACGCCGGCCTTGAGCAGCAGGCCGAGCGAGATGCCGGTCGAATATCCGGAGGAGGGGGCAGGGGCAATCGCATCTGCATTGACGTGAAGCGTGCCGACGATCGCGGTCGCTGATCCATTGGTGCGCTGGCCGAAGCCGTCCCAATCGTCGACCACCTGCACGCCTTCATCATCGCGTGCGAGATAGAGCGTCACCGGGCGGCTGGGCGGGGCGGTGGCAGCAGCGGCGATCCAGTCGGCGAATAGAATACCGGGCGCCTGCCGCGTGCGCCCACTCAGGCGGTAGCCCGGACCTTCGGCGGTAAGCTCGGCCCCATCGGTGAAGGTGGCGGCCGAAAAGCGGTCGCCGAGCAGCACACGGGCAAACAGCGATGCCTTCAAATCCTCGGCAGCCTGGGTGCGGAGCGTTTCCAGTACGCAAAAGTGATTTTCCAGCGCCTCGCCGATCGAGGCATCGCCCTCGGCGATGATTGCAACGATTTCGGCGAGCAGGGCGTTCGACACGTCGAGCCCTTCATGGTCAGACGGTACGGCGATTGCCGTCAGCCCGGACACCGACAGCGCATCAAGCTCGGCAAAGGGCAGGATGCGGTTGATATCGCGCTCGCTCGCCTGACGCCGGAATGCGGCGGCGAGATCGCGGGCCGTGGATATTGCCTCCTCTTCGCTTTCGATGCGATGCGCGGGAGGCCTCAGGCTCTCATGAAACTGCGATACCGTTCCCATCGGTCACTCTTTTCTCTATGGATATAGGAGTGAGGGATTGCCCCTCGAATGATAAGGCCGGTTTTTCTACAAAACCCGTGTGCTTTGAATTTTCTTACCAGCTTGATTGCCCTGTTCTCCACGCTACTTACGGTGAAGTGGGGCTTCCTTATTCGAGAAATATGATGAGCGACTCTCGTGCTCGCAACAGCGAGGTTTCGAAAATGGCGCGCCAGCCGAGACCGCGTCTGACGCTGGATATTGCCGGTATCCCAACCTATGCGATCGGCGATATTCACGGTCGCTACGATCTGCTTGTGAAAGCCGAGGCGGCGATCCTGCGCGATGGCGGGCAGTTGCCCGGGCGTAAGCTGATCGTCACGCTCGGCGACTATATCGACCGCGGCCCGGAATCGTCACAGGTCATCGACCATCTCATGGAGCCACCGCCGGATGGATTCGACCGCATCTGCCTTGCCGGCAATCACGAAGTCGCCATGCTCGACTATATCGACGGCTGGATCTCCTATGACGATTGGATGCAGATGGGGTCAGCGGAGCTGCTCAAATCCTATGGCCTCGATCCGGAGCACCTGCCGCTGGTCTTCCCCACTGGCGCGAAGCTCGATGCCTTCATACGGCAGTCGCTGCCGCGTACGCATATCGATTTCATGCGGGCGATGCCTGTCCTGCTGGAAACCCCAAGCGTGATTTTCGTGCATGCCGGCATCAATCCGAAACTGCCGCTCGACAGGCAGACGGACGAGGATCTGGTCCTCATCCGCCAGCGGTTTCTCGAAAGCCGGGTGCCGCTACCAAAACTCGTCGTTCACGGCCATACGCCGAACGACGAACCCGATATACGGCCGAGGCGGCTCAATATCGATACGCGCGCCTACCGCAGCGGCAGACTGACCGTCGCCCGCTTGTGGCAGGGCAAGGTGCATCTGTTTTCGACCTGACTTCCGTTTCCTCAGCCGGGTGGGATCGTCTCAGACGACCCCTTCCTTGACCGGCTCTGTCTTCGCTGGCTCTACAGTGGCCGGCCGCTTGCGGCGCCAGCCGCGCAGCACGACGTAGAAGACTGGCGTCAGGAACAGGCCGAAGATCGTCACACCGAGCATGCCCGAAAAGACGGCGGTACCGAGCGACTGGCGCATTTCGGCGCCGGGGCCGGTGGCGATGGCAAGCGGCAGAACACCGAAGATGAAGGCGAATGCCGTCATCAGGATCGGGCGCAGGCGAAGATGGCTGGCCTCGATAGCCGCCTCCACCGGCGACTTGCCCTCGTCTTCCGCTTGCCTGGCGAATTCGACGATCAGAATGGCGTTCTTGGCCGCAAGGCCGATCAGAACGATCAGGCCGATCTGCGTCAGGACATTGTTGTCCATTCCCCTCAGAGAGACCCCGATCAATGCCGCGAGCACCGCAAGCGGGACGATGAGAATGATCGCCAAGGGCAGAACCCAGCTTTCATATTGTGCCGCCAGCGCCAGGAAGACGAAGACGACGGACAGGGCAAAGATATAAATGGCGGTGTTGCCGGTGTGGGTCTCCTGATAGGCGAGTTCCGTCCATTCGAAGGTGGTCCCCTGCGGCAGGATCTTCGCCGCCAGCGCTTCCATCTTGGCGATGGCATCACCGGTCGACGTGCCCGGCGTTGGATTGCCCTGAAGCGGCACCGAGACGTACATGTTGTAGCGCTGGACAAGCGCCGGGCCGCTGGCATCCTGGATGTCCATCAAGGTTCCAAGCGGAACCAGCGCGCCGGTCGCCGACCGAACCTTCAGGGCGAGGATGTCTTCCCGGTCCATGCGGTATTGCCGATCGGCCTGGGCGCGAACCTGGTAGACGCGGCCGAACGCATTGAAATCGTTCACATAGGCGACGCCGAGATTGATGGAAAGGGCGTTGAAGATATTGGGGATCGGCACATTCAGGAAACGCGCCTTGTCGCGGTCGATCGCCAGGAAATATTGCGGGCTTGCATCGGAGAATGTCGTAAAGACGCCGGTCAGCCCCTCGGTCGTTGCCGCCGCACCCATCATCTGCCGGGCGAGGCCGAGCACGCGCGTCATGTCGGCGTTCTCGAGATCGGAAATCTGCATCTTGAAGCCGCCGGAATTGCCGACGCCACGCACGGATGGCGGCGGGATGGCAATGATGAAGGCTTCCTGGATGCTTTGCAGCTTTCCGTAAAGCTCGCCGATGATCTTGTTGGCATTCTCCCCGCCTTCTTCACGTTCGGCAAAGGATTTGAACGGGACGAAGACGACGCCGGCATTCGAGGCATTGGTGAACGTCGCCCCGCTGAAGCCGGCAAATTGCACGGCATTGCCGACGCCGGGCACGGTGCGGGCGATATCGCCCACCTGTTTGACGACGGCATCGGTACGCGCGAGCGAGGCGCCGTCCGGTAGCTGTATGACGATGATGGCGTAACCCTGGTCCATGGTCGGGATAAAGCCCGCGGGAACTTTCGTGCCCATATACCAGGTCGCTCCGAGCAGGCAGGCGAAGGTGACCATCGCGGCTGTCAACCCAATCCAGCTGCTGACCAGATGCCGAACGGTCCATGAATAGCCGGAACTCAGCCGATCGAATCCATGGTTGAAGCCGTTTGCAAGCCCCCTTCCCACACGGGATGCGACATTCATGCGTTTGGTTTCATGGTCATGGGTTTTCAGCAATATGCCTGCGAGCGCGGGCGACAGTGTGAGCGAATTCAATGCGGAAATTGCAGTGGTGACGGAGATGGTGACCGCGAACTGCCTGTAGAACTGGCCAGAGATGCCTGGAATGAAGGCTGTCGGCACGAACACGGCGATCAGCACCAGCGAGATGGCGACGACGGCGGTTCCGACTTCGTCCATCGTGACGTGAGACGCCTGCTTCGGCGTCATGCCGCGTGCCAGATTGCGCTCGACGTTTTCCACCACCACGATCGCGTCATCGACTACGATACCGATCGCCAGTACGAGACCGAACAGGGTGAGCATGTTGAGCGAGAAGCCAAAGGCGAGCAGGACGGCGAAGGTGCCGATCAGCGATACCGGGATGGCAATGATCGGAATGATCGCGGTTCGCCAGGATTGCAGGAAGACAAGAACGACGATTGCCACCAGGATGGCCGCTTCTGCAATGGTTCTATAGACCTCGGTGATCGAATCCGAGATGAATTCGGTCGTGTCGTAGACGATACGATATTCCAGACCCGGCGGGAAATTCTGGGATATGTCCTTCATGAGCGTCTGGACTTGATGGGCCGTGTCCAGGGCGTTGGTTCCCGGCCGGGCGAAGATGCCGAGAGCAACTGCGGGATCGTTGTTGAGATAACTGTTGGTGACGTAATCCTGTGCGCCGAGTTCGATCCGGGCGACATCCTGCAACTGCACGAGCCGCCCCGATGTCGTCGATTTCACAATGACATATCGGAACTCGCGCACGTCGGAGAAGCGGCCATCCGTTCGCACCGTATATTCGAATGCATTCTTGCCGGTGACGGGTGGGGCACCGATCTTGCCGCCTGATACCTGGACGTTCTGATCTCTCAACGCGGAGACGACGTCATCGGATGTCATCCCGTAAGCGGAGAGCTTTTCCGGATCCAGCCAGATTCGCATCGAATACTGGCGCTCGCCAAAGATCTGCACGTCGCCGACGCCGTCAAGGCGCACGAGAACGTCGCGGATGCGGTTGCGGGCGTAGTTCGAGACGTAAAGCTGGTCATAGCGGTGCGATGGCGAAAGCAGGTGGACCACCATCATCAGATCCGGCGAGCTTTTGTCGGTGGTCACGCCAAGCCGCTGGACTTCCTCGGGAAGACGGGGAAGGGCGATGGAAACGCGGTTCTGGACGAGCACCTGGACCTTGTCCAGATCGGTGCCGAGCTTGAAGGTGATCGTCAGCGACATGGCGCCGTCAGCGCTGGAGTAAGAAGACATATAAAGCATGTCTTCGACGCCGTTGATCTGTTGTTCGAGCGGCGTCGAAACGGTATCGGCGATCGTCTGCGGGTCGGCACCCGGATAGGAGGTGCGCACGACGATGGTCGGCGGCGCTATCTCCGGATACTGCGATACCGGCAATTGCGTATAGGCAATGCCGCCGACGACGAGAAGAAGGATCGAGATCACGGCCGCAAAGATCGGCCGGTCCACGAAAAAATGAGCAAATCTCATTGTCCGCTCTCCGCGCCGGCGGTTTCGGGCGCAGTGTCCTGCCGCTCCTGCGGCAGTTCGGTCATCTGAGGCGTGATCTTTGCACCCGGCCGGGCGCGCATCAGGCCGTTGACGATGATCGTCTCGGTGCCGTCAAGGCCCTCGCGTATGACACGGTAGCCGTAGAGCCGCGGTCCGGGTCTCACCGGCTTGGTCGAAACCGTGCCGTCTGTCCCGACGATATAAACGACGCGCTCATTCTGGTCCGAGCCGATGGCCTCGTCGGGGACGAGGATGGCCTGGTAAGTGTTGGAGGCTTCGACCTGTATGCGACCGAAAAGGCCGGGCTGGAGGACGAGATCTGGGTTGGGGAAGCGGGCACGGAGACGAATGGTGCCACTCTCATTGTCGACCCGGTTCTCGGCGAAATCGAGCTTTCCCTTGAATGGTTTGGCACTGGGATCCGAGATCGTCACGGATACATCCAGTCCGCCGCCGCCCTGCTGGAGATCCTTGCCCAGTTTGCGCGCCGTGTCGGCGAAATTCAGCAGGCGGCGCTCATCGACGTCGAAATAGAAATCGATCGGGTCGAGCGAAACGATCGTCGTCAACACAGTCTGGTCGGTCTGCACGAGGTTGCCGGCCGAGATCAGCCGGCGGTCGATGCGGCCGCTGAGCGGCGCCTTGATCTCGGTATATTCCATGTCGAGAGAGGCGCGATCGGCTGCGGCCTGCGCGCCGCGGACATTGGCCTCGGCCGAATCGAATTCCCGGCGGCGATCATCCAGCGTCTGCGCCGACTGGCTGCCGCTCGCAGCAAGCGACTGCGCGCGTTTATATTGCGCATCGGCAAAGACCAGGGCCGATTGCGACGATTCGAGTGTCGCTTTTGCCTGATTGAGCGCGGTTACGAACGGCCGCTGATCGATAACGAAGAGCAGGTCGCCCTGCTTGACCAATGCGCCGTCCTGGAAATGGATTTCCTGCAGGTAACCACCGACGCGCGAGCGAACGGAGACTTCGTCGACCGGCTCGAAACGGCCGATGAACTCGTCGCTGTCGACGACATCGCGAACGACCGGCTTGGCGACGGTGACGGGCGGGGGCGGTGGGGCGCTCTGGGCCAGCGCGGGGAGAGGCATGAATGCGGCAATATAGCCAAGCACCACCATCTGTCGAAGCGCGTAAGTCATACCGGTCCTCCAATCTCGACGGCCGATTCACTGCCGCCAACCTCAAGATGAAGTGATGCTGTTCAGGTCTTGCTGCTTTGAACGAGGGCCTCTGCCCCCATGATTCCCCCGGCGTTCAATCCCTTGGAAAAGGAAGGCCGGCACGCAATGCACATCAGAAAAATCGTAACCCTATGGAATTGGACTATAAACGGCAGCGGCGAAAAATTGCAAATGCCAATTGGTAACGATTCCGCAATCCATCAAAACGTTACAGGGGGCATCAGCTCTCGACGATCTCGTCTCTGCCGGGTGGCAGAGCGGCGAGTTCGGCCCAGTCGAGCTCCTGAGAAATTCAAAGATATCGATCTCGTCGGCGCGGCGCATCGGACGGCGAAAGGGAGGAGCCACAGGATATGCTTGACCGGTCTGCGGCATTTTAGCCGCTGCCGTTGAATCTGCCGTCCATGCCCTTGTGCGACGCGCATGCTCAATATATCTACCAATATTATAAGTATGCTTATAAATAACGGCACAGGTTTTCATGAACGCCACTCCCACCCTCGGTTTCCTTCTCCACGACGTCGCACGGCTGCTGCGCAAGCGGTTCGAGCAGCGCGCGAAGTGCCTTGGGCTGACCCGGTCGCAATGGCAGACGCTTGCCTATCTCTCGAATAACGAAGGCATCCATCAAGGTGGCCTTGCCGAAATCCTCGAAGTCGAGCCGATCACGCTGGTGCGCATTCTCGACAAGCTCGCCGAACGCGGGCTGATCGAGCGCCGCCAGCACCCGACCGACCGACGCATCTGGCTTCTCTACATGCGCGACGAGGCGCACCCGCTGCTCGCCGAAATGCGCGAGCTCGGCGACACCACCCGTGCGGAAGCGTTGCAAGGCGTCTCGGCCGAGCAGCGCGAGCAGCTTTTCCACATCCTATCCGTAATGAAGACGAACCTGGTTCAGGCATGCCGGAGCCCGGTTGACGAGAATGAGACGAACGATGGCTGATCAATCCCCCCTCCGCGTCGTTGCCGACGCCAGTGCCAAGAACCCTGTCGAAGAAAACCAAGAGAAACAGCAGGAAACGGTAGCCGAAGCGCCTTCATCCAATTCAGCGCCGGCTGCCGCCGTGGCTGCGCCTGGCGGCAACAAGGTCCGCCGCCGGCGCAGTCTCACGCGGCCGATCCTGTTTGCCTTGCTGCCGGTGGCGCTCGTCGTCGGCGGTTATTATTACGTCAATGGCGGCCAGGTGATGTCGACGGACAACGCCTATATCCAGGCCGACATGGTCGGGCTTACCACCGATGTCTCGGGTATCGTCGACCAGATCAACGTGCATGAGAACGAGGCCGTCAAGGCGGGGCAGGTGCTCTTCAGCCTGCGGTCGGATTCTTTCAAGATTGCGCTCGATGGCGCCAAGGCGCAGCTCGGCGCGCAGCGCAACCAGATCATGAATCTCAAGGCCAGCTATCAGCAGTCGCTTGCCGAGATCACCCAGGCGCAAGCCGACCTGCCCTATTATCAGGATCAGTTTGACCGGCAGCAAAACCTCGTCAACAACGGCAGCGCGACGCAGTCGGCCTATGACGAAGCCAAGCACAATCTGGAAGCCGCGCAGCAGAAGGTTGCCGTCGCCAAGGCGGAAGCCGCAACGACACTCGCCCAGCTCGGCGGCAATGCCGACCAGCCGGTCGAGGAAAACCCGCTCTACCTGCAGGCCAAGTCGCAGGTCGACAATGCCCAGCGCGAACTCGACCACAGCGTCGTCAAGGCGCCATTCGACGGCATCGTCACCAATGTCAACGCGCTGCAGGTCGGTTCCTACCTGCAGGCTTCGCAGCAGGCCTTCTCACTTGTTGCCACCGACCATTTGTGGATCGCCGCCAGCCCGAAGGAAACTGAACTCACCTACGTCAAGCCCGGCCAGACGGCCGAGATCTATATCGACACCTATCCCGGCGTGACATGGAAGGGCAAGGTTGAGAGCATCAGCCCGGCCTCCGGCTCCAGCTTCTCGCTGCTGCCGGCGCAAAACACTACGGGCAACTGGGTGAAGGTCGTCCAGCGCATTCCGATGCGCGTCAGCATCGAGGACACCGAGGGCAAGCCGCCGCTGCGCGTCGGCATGAGCACGGTGGTCGATGTCGAGACCGGCCATGCCCGCGGCCTGCCTGATTTCGTCAACAAGCTTCTGGGTCGGCCTCAGGGCAAGGATCATGAGTAACGCTTCTGCTTCTCCGGCGACGCCGATTGCCAATCGCGGTGCGATCACGGCTTGCGTCATTCTCGCCGTCATCATGCAGGCGCTGGACACGACGATCGCCAACGTCGCGCTGCCCTATATCCAGGGCAGCGTGTCGGCCTCTGCCGACCAGATCAACTGGGTGCTGACTTCCTATATCGTCGCGGCGGCAATCATGACGCCGCCGTCGGGCTTCCTCGCCGCCAAGTTCGGCCGCAAACGCGTGCTGCTCGTCGCCATCGCCGGCTTCGTTGCGGCCTCCGTTCTCTGCGGCCTGGCGCAATCGCTGAACCAGATCGTCGCCTTCCGCCTGCTGCAGGGCCTGTTCGGGGCATCGCTGGTGCCGCTTTCCCAGGGCATCCTCCTCGACATCTATACGGTCGAGGAGCGCGGCTCGGCCATGGCCCTTTTCGGCGTCTCGGTCATGGTCGGGCCGGTGCTTGGGCCCGTCATCGGCGGCTGGCTGACCGACAATATCAGCTGGCGCTGGGTATTTTATATCAACGTGCCGATCGGCGCGCTCGCCTTCATGGGCATCGTCGTCTTCGTCACCGAGACCAAGAGGGATCTGCTCGCCAAACTGGACTGGTTCGGCTTCGGGATGATGAGCCTCGGTATTGCCGCGCTGCAGCTCTTTCTCGACCGCGGCGAGCAGCTCGACTGGTTCTCCTCGGGCGAGATCGTCGTCGAGGCGCTGATTTGCGCTGCCGCCTTCTATCTGCTGGTCGTGCATACGCTGACCGCGGAGAAATCCTTCGTGAACCCGAAGCTGTTCCTCGACCAGAACTTCTCGATCAGCATGATCTTCATCTTTGTGATCGGCATTACCTATCTCGCCTCACTGGCGCTGATGACGCCCTATCTGCAGACGCTGATGGGCTATCCCGTCATCACCGCCGGCATCGTCATGGGGCCGCGCGGGCTCGGCACCATGCTCTGCATGTTCATCGTCGGGCGGCTGGTCGGCAAGGTCGATACGCGCGCGTTGCTGGCGCTCGGCTTGGGGCTCACCGCATGGGCGATGTATGACATGACCGGCTGGACACCCGACGTCTCGCAATGGACGATCGTCTCGGTCGGCTTCATCCAGGGCGCCGGTCTCGGCTTTCTGTTCGTGCCGCTGACTACGATCGCTTTTTCCACGCTGCCCGCCCATATGCGCGGCGACGGCACCGGTCTCTACAACTTGTCGCGAAACATCGGCTCGGCGGTCGGCATCTCGATCGTCTCGGCGCTGATCGTCGAGAACACGCAGAGCAATCATGAATCGATCGCGGCCTATGTGACGCCGTTCAATCACGCTTTCAATGCGGTGGCTGCGCAGGGGCTCAGCCCGGTGACTGCGGCCGGCCGCGCCTCGCTCAACGAGGTCATCACGCTGCAAGCGACGATCATTGCCTATATGGACGATTTCAAGCTGCTGATGCTGATGTCGCTTGCAGTCATCCCGCTGGTGCTATTGCTACGCAAACCGAAGGCAGCACCTGCCGTCGACCACAGCGCCGTGATGGAATGAACTCCAGGCGTTGCCGCAATTCCGGACGGAAAACTGCGTCGCGCTTTTCGGCATCATGCTCTAGCGGAACGGCTTGCTGAGATAACGCGATCCCTGAATGCCGAAGCGCCATAGTGCTTCGGCATTTTTGGTGATGCCGATGCGTTTTCCCGAGACGATCGGCACCGGTGCGGACGGCGTGATCGCATAGGGCGGGCGATCGAGCAGCCTGTCATTGATCTCGATATCGATGCCGAGTGCCTGGCAGAGCTTGCCGGGACCACTGCAGAGCGACGTCAGCATATCGGTGCCGCGCCGCTCGATCATCACAGGAATTCCCGTTTCCGGCTCCAGGGCGCGGATGAGTGCAGCCGAACCCGGATGGCAGACGAAATTCAGGCACCAGTACATGCCGTAGATACGGTAAATATAGACGTTGCCCGGCTTGCCATACATGGCGCCGTTGCGCTTGGTCAGGCCGCGGAAGCTGTGCGAGGCCTCGTCATCGGGGAAATAAGCTTCGGTCTCGGTGATGCGTCCGCCGACGCCATCCACGGTCAGATGGCAGCCGAGCAGGTCACGAGAGACGGTGATCGCATCGCGCTCGAAAAACTTCCTGAGGCTTTCGCCGGTGAGCGTGCCGGCGCCGATTGCGCCTGATATCGTTCCACCATCGGTCATATCAGACGCAGATAACATTCAACGCGCTTATCGTCATCCCAAAACCGTTTCATCCGTTTGCGCGACAGGGATCAGCGGCCGGCGTTCGGATCGCGCATCGGGATCGAGGATGATGTGACCGAGACCGGGTCGCTCGCCGGGAAGGAGTCTTCCAGACCCTCCTCCAGCTCTTCCTCGAGCAAAGCGGGGTCCTTGCCGCGCGCGCCGTCGCCATGGACAGGTTCGATCGCTGCGGCAAGCAGGGCCTTGGCACGCAAGACGGCATTTTCCGACGTCAGCTCAGGCGTGCTGCGCAGCGTCACGGCAATGCTGTCTTCGCCTTCGCCGCCGAATTCGACGACGAAGCCGTCTTCCGTCTGGTAGACGGTGATATCGTTGAGTGCCATGGCCGTTCTCCGTGGGCGCTCATATTAGCAAGGCGCATTTTAGTGAAGCGCGTTTTCGGAATTTTGTCGAGCGAAGACCTTTACCAGCCAGTCGATGAAGACGCGCACGCGCGGCGAAAGCTGGCGGTTACGGGGGTAGAGCAGGGAAACCGGCGTCGGGGTCAGCGGAAAATCCTGCAGCACGCGGACCAGCGTGCCCGCGGCAAGGTCCTTTTCGGCGTGATAGCGCGGAATCTGGATCATGCCGAGGCCCATCCTCGCCGCTGAAATATAGCTTTCGGCGGCGTTGACCGCGACGGTGGCGGGAATGGAGATGTCACGCACCGTGCCGTCGACGATGAATTCGAGCGGCAACAGGCTGCCGGTGCTGCTGGAGCGGAAGCCAACCATGCGATGGCCGTCAAGCCGGTCAGGGTGCTGCGGCAGGCCATGGGTGGCGATATAGTCAGGAGAGGCGAGTGTCACCTCATCAAGCATGGCAACGCGCCGGGCGACCATGTCGCTGTCTTGCGGCGTGCCGACGCGCAGCACGCAATCGATGCCTTCGCGCACCAGATCGACCAGCCGGTCGCCCTCGCTCATGTAGAATTCGATCTCGGGATAGGTCTCTAGAAAAGACGGCAGGCTCGGCAGCACGAAATGCCGGGCGAGCGTGCCGTGCACATCGACGCGCAGCAGGCCCTTCGGCTTGGCGCCGGCGAAAGCGCCTTCGGCATCTTCGATATCGGCAAGGATCGACAGGCAGCGCTGGTAATAGGCTTCGCCGTCGAGCGTCGGGCTGACATGGCGTGTCGTGCGCTGGAGCAGACGCACGCCGAGGCGGGCTTCGAGTTGCTTTATCGCATCGGTGACGGTCGAGCGCGGCAGGCCGGTGTCTTCGGCGGCAAGCGTGAAGCTGCGGCGTTCCACGACGCGGCAAAACACGCGCATGGCATCAAATCTGTCCATCTAGTTGTTCGTAATTCCCGGATAGTGATGCCGGATAATGCCTGATTATCCGCAGAATGAACAGGTGCATCTTCTCCTCATTGAAAACGCGCTGCGGCGCATGATGAAGGAGAAGGACAATGGCTTCCAAAGAAAACGGCAAGGTGGCACTGGTCACCGGTGCTTCCCGCGGCATTGGAGCGGTAGTCGCCCGACGCCTCGCCAAGGACGGTTTCACCGTCGTCATCAACTATTCCGGCAATGCCGCTCCGGCCGAGGAATTGGTCCAGGAGATCGAGCAGGCCGGCGGCAAGGCGCTGACGGCGGAAGCCGATGTCAGCGACGCCGAAGCCGTCCGCCGCATGTTCGATGCCGCGGAAGCCGCTTTCGGCGGCGTCGATGTGCTTATCAACAATGCCGGCATCATGATGCTCTCTTCGCTTGCCGAGGCCGATGACGCCAATTTCGATCGGCAGATCGGCGTCAATCTGAAGGGCACCTTCAATACGCTGCGAGAAGCCGCCAAGCGGCTGCGTGACGGCGGCCGGGTCGTCAACTTCTCGACGTCGGTCGTCGGCCTGAAGCTCGAAACCTATGGCGTTTACGCTGCCACCAAGGCTGCCGTGGAAACATTGACGGCGATCATGGCCAAGGAGATGCGGGGCCGCAACATCACGGTCAACGCCATCGCACCTGGCCCTGTGGCCACCGACCTCTTCCTCAACGGCAAGTCGGACGAACTGATCGCCCGCATGGCGAAGATGAACCCGCTGGAACGCCTCGGCACACCTGAAGACATCGCCGCTGCGGTTGCCTTTCTTGCCGGTCCGGATGGCGGCTGGATCAACGGCCAGACGCTGCGCGCCAATGGCGGCGTGATCTGATGAAGGGCTGGCGGCTGTCTCGATGCCGCCGCCAATCTCAAGCTTCCACTTCAACCAACCCCAATCCCAGAAGGAATAGGATCATGAGCAAGCAAGTCATTATCATCACCGGCGCTTCCAGCGGTTTCGGCGCTCTTACTGCCCGCGCCCTCGCCAAGGCCGGCCATACCGTCTATGCCGGCATGCGCGCAACGGAAGGCCGCAACGCTCCGGCCGTCGCCGATGCGGCTGAATTCGCCAGGGACAATAACGTCGATCTGCGCTCGGTCGAACTCGATGTCGCCTCCGACGCCTCGGTTGTATCCGGTATCGCCCGGATTATCGCCGATGAGGGCCGCCTCGATGTCATCATCCACAATGCCGGCCATATGTCCTTCGGCCCGGCCGAAGCCTTCACGCCGGAACAGTTCGCCGAGCTCTTCGACATCAACGTGCTTTCCACCCAGCGCGTCAACCGCGCGGCACTCCCCTATCTGCGCAAGCAGGGTACAGGCCTGCTGGTCTGGGTATCGTCGTCGAGCAGCCGCGGCGGCACGCCTCCCTACCTCTCGCCCTATTTCGCCGCCAAAGCGGCGATGGATTCACTTGCCGTCTCCTATGCCAGCGAGCTTACCCGCTGGGGCATCGAGACCTCGATCATCGTGCCCGGCGCCTTCACCAAGGGCACCAACCACTTCGCCCATTCCGGTTCGCCGGATGATACCGCCCGCGCCGCCGAATATAATGAAGGACCCTACAAGGGTGTGCCGGAACAGGCGCTGCAGGGCCTGGCAGCACTCGAACCTGCTGACGCCGATGCCGGCACGGTAGCCGTCGCCATCGTCGATGTCGTCGGCAAGCCGTTCGGTACGAGGCCGTTCCGCGTCCATATCGATCCATCCGCGGACGGCGCGGAGATCGTCAACGGCGTCGCCGACCGTGTCCGGGCGGAATTGTTCCGCCGCATCGGCCTCGAGGACCTGCTGAAGCCGGCTGCCAGGAATTGAAATCCCGCCCGCCGCTGGCGCGGGAACATGGGAGCCGACCCGTTATCGCAATTATGTGAACGTGATTGCGGAATTTTTCCTTACAATCCTGCGGGGAGTGCGTATATCTGTTTTATCGCGAGAGAGTGGAATTCCCTGCCGCTCTCTTCCGACCTCCAAAGCCTGCCGCGCCCTTGCTATGGTGCGACAGGCTTGATGTTCAAAGTTGTACATTGCGGCCCGTCGAAGGTTTCCCCTGCCTTCCGGGCCGTATTTGTCTTGGCGCTCAGACGTCGTTCAATCTCGCCTCGACCAGAAGCTTCACCAGCCAGTCGACGAAGACGCGCACCTTGTTGCTGAGATGGCGGTTCGGGGGGTAGACGACGTAAAGCGGTAGCGGATCGCGACGCCAATCTGGCAGCACGCGGACGAGTTCGCCCCTTGCCATCGGCTCGCGCGCCATGAAGATCGGCACCTGCGCGATGCCGAGGCCCGTCAACGCAGCTGTCAGATAGGTGCGGCTATCGTTGACCGAGGCGATGTAACGCGGACTGGTTTCGATCACCTCGTTGTGCCGGCGAAATTCGAAGGGCAGTGTCCGGTTGTTCTGGGCGCGGAAATAGTTGACGGAGTAATGATCAGCCTCCAGATCCTCGGGCCGCTCGGGCATGCCGAATTTCTGGATGTAGCTCGGCGCAGCACAGGTGATCATCTCGACTTCGGAGACGCGCCGCGCAATCAGCGACTGGTCGGCTGGCGTGCCGGCCCGTAGCGCGCAATCGACATTTTCCGCAAGATAATCGACCGTGCGGTCGCCGACACCGAGGTCGATACGGATATCGGGATAACGCTGATAGAAATCGCAAAGAGCCGGAACGACGATCCAATCGGCGAAAGCGCCGGCCATCTCGACACGCAGCCGCCCGCTCGGCAGGCTCTGCGAATTGGAGAGGCTGCCATCAAGCTCTTCTAGTTCCGAAATAATCTGGGCGGCGCGTTCGTAATAAAGCGCACCGTCCGTGGTCACCATCACCCGGCGCGTGGTACGGTTCAAAAGCTTGGTGCGCAAATGCGCCTCCAGACCCTGGATGAGATTGGTCACCGTCGCCTTGGGCATGGCGAGCATGTCGGCGGCGCGGGTGAAATTGCCCGTCTCCACGACGCGAATGAAGACGCGCATTGCCGAGAGCTGATCCATCGGTTTCAAATCCGCAGTTTGCGTTGCACCATTGTTCGAAATCTGGAACAGTGTTATCGCGATATAGCTTCTTATTCCTTGGTTGGAATAACAATATCTTTTTTGTAGAAAATGCAAGCGGCAGGCGTTGTCTGCTTGTGGCCGATGCAAAAGAGACCGGAAGCATGACGGTGGAATGGAAAGATATGATGCTGGACAAGGTGGCCATCGGCCCCGTTTCCGCACGCATCTACCAGGGCGCCGATTACGGCAAGGGTCCGCCGATCGTGCTTTACCTGCATGGTGGCGCATTTCTGGACAGCGACAAGAATGTCGACCGGCCGGTAGCGATGAGTCTCGCCAAGGCCGGCGCGATCGTCGTTGCTGCCGATTACAGCAGCCTGTCCGGCAACATATTCCCGCAAGCGTTGGAAGTCTCCTTCTCCGTTTTCACCTATCTCGCCAACAAACGCGCCGGTCTTGGCGACCGCAAGTCGCTGCTTTTCGTCGCCGGCGAAGAGGCAGGCGGCAATGTTGCCGCCGGCGTGGCGCTGAAGGCGCGCGACCAGATGCCGGACGCGCTCGACGGCCAGGTCCTGATTTCGCCGCTGCTCGATCCCTTCATGGGCACGTCCTCGATCCGCAAGGCCGAAGCCATCGGCATGCGCCAACGCTGGACGGAGGGCTGGAGCCACTATCTGAGCGGCGGCGGTTGCCACCCTTATGCGGCGCCTTGCCTCTGTTCGCGTATTTCGGGCGTCGCGCCGGCGCTGATATTCACTGCGGAGGACGATCCTCTGCACGACGAGACAATTGGTTACGGTGCCCGCCTGAAACAGGCCGGCGTCGGTGTGCGTCAGCATGTCCTTCCCGCCGGGACGGGCTGGCCCTCGATTTATGGTGGGAAATCCGACGGAGCGCCGGACTGGCAGGAAAACGTCAGCCGCCATTTCGGAAGCTTCCTTCGGGACGTAAGCGTTCAACCGCAATTGCATTGAAGAAGACCTGATATTTCGGCGGCCTTGAGCCGCAAGGAGAGTACCGATGACGTCCAGAAAGAAGCGCTGGGCCCTTGTGGGCGCCGGCATAGGCCTTGTTGCGTCAGTTTCCGGCGCCGCATTGTTTTTCGAACTGCCGATGAGCACGACCGCCACGGCCGCCTCCGCCCCTGCACAGGCTCCCGCTGTGCCGGTGACGGTTGCCGTCGTTGCGGCGCGCGATGTGACGGCCTGGGAGAATTTCTCCGGCCGTCTGGAAGCGGTCGACCGTGTGCAGGTGCGTTCCCGTGTCGCCGGCGCCATCCTGTCGGTGGCTTTCCGCGAAGGGGCGTTGGTGAAGCAGGGCGACCTGCTCTTCACCATCGACCCGGCCCCCTACCAGGCGAGCGTGGCGCAGGCGCAAGGCCAGGTCGCTTCGGCCGAAGCCAAGGTCAGTCTGGCGCAGACCGAACTCGACCGCGGCCGCAGGCTTTCCGACAACCGCACCATCTCCCAGAGCGATCTCGATCAGCGCCAGAGTTCGCTGGCCGAGGCTCAGGCGGGGCTGCGTTCGGCGCAAGCTGCCCTGCAGTCGGCCCAGCTCGATCTCGATTATACTGAAGTGCGGGCTCCGGTTTCCGGCCGCATCGGCAAGATCGAGGTGACCGCCGGTAACCTCGTCGCGGCCGGTTCGACCTCGCCGGCGCTGACGACGCTCGTTTCTGTCGATCCGATCTATGCGAGCTTCAATGCCAGCGAAGAGATGGTGACGCGCGCGCTTGCCCAGCTTCCGCAGACGGATAGCGCCCTGCCTGCCGTCGAGCAGATTCCGGTCGAGGTCGGTACGCTGACCGACAGCGGCACGCCGATCAAGGGCAGGCTGCAGCTGATCGACAATGAGGTCGATGCATCAAGCGGTACGATCGGCGTGCGGGCCGTCTTCGATAATCCGGGCGGGCGTCTCATCCCCGGCCAGTTCGTGCGGGTGCGCATGGGCCAGCCGAAGGCCGAGAACAAGATCGTCATCAGCGACCGTGCCGTCGGCACGGACCAGGACAAGAAGTTCGTCTTCGTCGTCGATGGCGAGAACAAGGTCGCCTATCGGCAGGTCCAGCTCGGCACGCTGGCTGACGGCCAGCGGGTAGTCGAAAGCGGCCTGAACGTCGGCGAAAAGATCGTCGTCAACGGTCTGCAGCGCATCCGTCCTGGCGCAGTCGTCGCACCTCAGATGGAAGAGAAGGTCGCGACCGCGCAGTAAAGACTTTGCCTTCCCCTCCGGGGGAAGGCCAATACCCGAAATGATATGACCCGCCGGCGGCTCCCAAACCGCCGGAGAGGGACGTTGCATCCATGTTCACCCCGGAGAGGGCTTTGATATGAACATCTCCAGATTCTTTGTCGACCGCCCGGTCTTTGCCGGCGTTCTTTCGGTCCTCATCCTGGTTGCCGGCCTGATCGGCCTGCGCGCGCTGCCGATTTCCGAATATCCGGAGGTCGTGCCGCCATCGATCGTCGTGCGCGCCACCTATCCCGGCGCCAACCCGTCCGTCATCGCCGAAACGGTGGCAACGCCGCTCGAAGAGCAGATCAACGGCGTCGAAGGCATGCTCTACATGGCCAGCCAGGCGACATCGGACGGGGTGCTCAACGTCACCGTCACCTTCAAGCTCGGCACCGACCCTGACAAGGCACAGCAGCTCGTGCAGAACCGCGTTTCGCAGGCCGAACCGCGCCTGCCGGCGGAAGTCCGCGCGCTCGGCATCACGACAGTCAAGAGTTCGCCCAACTTCATCATGGTGGTGAACCTCGTCTCCGACGGGGTCAATCACGACATCACCTATCTTCGCAACTACGCGACCTTGAACGTCAAGGATCGTCTCGCCCGCATTGCAGGCGTCGGTCAGGTACAGGTCTTCGGCGCCGGCGACTATTCCATGCGTGTCTGGATCGACCCGCAGAAGGCCGCCGAGCACAATCTTGCCGCCAGCGACATCAGCAGTGCGATCAGCTCCCAGAACATTCAGGCCGCCGCCGGTATCATCGGCGCGTCGCCGAGCCAGCCGGGCGTGGATCTGCAGCTCAACGTGAATGCCCAGGGCCGCCTGCGCACGCCTGAGGAATTTGGCAACATCATCGTCAAGACGGGCGCCAGTGGCGAGATCACCCGCCTTCGCGATGTCGCCCGCATCGAGCTCGGTGCTGCGGATTACACCCTGCGTTCGCTGCTCGACGGCAAGCCGGCCGTCGCCGTTGCTGTCCTGCAGGCGCCGGGTTCGAACGCGATCGAGATCGCCGACAATGTGAATGCGACCATGGATCAGCTGCAGCTCGCCATGCCTGAGGGCGTCAAGTACGAGATCGTCTACGATACGACGAAATTCGTGCGGGCCTCGATCGAGAAGGTCATCGACACGCTGCTCGAAGCCATCGCGCTCGTCGTTCTCGTCGTCATCCTTTTCCTGCAGACGTGGCGCGCCTCGATCATCCCGCTGATCGCGGTTCCGGTGTCAATCATCGGCACCTTCGCAGTCATGTATGTCTTCGGCTTCTCGATCAACGCGCTCAGTCTGTTCGGCTTGGTGCTCGCGATCGGTATCGTCGTTGACGACGCGATCGTGGTGGTCGAAAACGTCGAGCGTAATATCGAACATGGCCTGTCGCCACGGGCTGCCACCTACAAGGCGATGAAGGAAGTCTCCGGTCCGATCGTCGCGATCGCGCTGGTCCTCGTCGCGGTCTTCGTGCCGCTCGCTTTCATCTCCGGCCTGTCGGGTCAGTTTTATCGCCAGTTCGCGCTGACGATCGCAATCTCGACCGTCATCTCGGCCTTCAACTCGCTCACCCTGTCTCCGGCGTTGGCAGCCCTTCTCCTGAAGGGCCATGATCAGCCGAAGGACTGGCTGACGCGGTTCATGGACGCCATCTTCGGTTGGTTCTTCCGCGGCTTCAACCGTGTCTTCGGCGCGGGCTCGAATGCCTACGGCAAGGGCGTGGGTGGTCTCTTGTCGCGCAAGAGCATTGTCATGGTAATCTATCTGGCACTGGTCGGTGCGACCTACAGTCTGTTCAGCTCGGTTCCCGGCGGCTTCGTGCCGTCGCAGGACAAGCAGTATCTGATCGGCTTCGCCCAGTTGCCGGATGCCGCAAGCCTCGACCGCACGGAAGACGTCATCAAGCGCATGACCGACATCGCGCTGGCGCAGCCGGGTGTTGCCAATGCGATCGCCTTTCCGGGCCTGTCGATCAACGGCTTCACCAACTCCTCGAATGCCGGCATCGTCTTTGTGACGCTGAAGGACTTCGAGGAGCGGAAGACGCCTGATCTCTCGGGCGGCGCAATCGCCATGGCGCTGAACCAGAAGTTCGGCGTCATCCAGGATGCCTTCATCGCCATGTTCCCGCCGCCGCCGGTCAATGGTCTCGGCACGACGGGGGGCTTCAAGCTGCAGATCGAGGATCGTGCGGGCCTCGGCAACCAGGCGCTCGACGAGGCAACCAAGGCAGTGCTTGCAAAGGCTTACCAGACGCCTGAACTCGCCGGGCTGTTCTCCAGCTTCCAGATCAACGTGCCGCAGCTCTATGCCGATCTCGACCGTGCCAAGGCCGAGCAGCTTGGGGTTTCCGTCACCGACGTCTTCCAGACGCTGCAGATCTACCTCGGTTCGCTCTATGTGAACGACTTCAACGCTTTCGGCCGCACCTACAGCGTCCGCGTGCAGGCCGATGCGAAATTCCGCGCCCAGCCGGAAGATATCGGCCAGTTGAAGGTCCGCTCGGCATCGGGTGAGATGATCCCGCTTTCGGCCCTCCTGAAGGTGGAGCCGAGCACCGGTCCGGAGCGTGCGAACCGCTACAACGGCTTCCTCGCTGCCGACATCAACGGCGGTCCGGCACCGGGCTTCTCGTCCGGCCAGGCGCAGGCGGCAATCGAGAAGATCCTTCACGAGACCTTGCCTGCCGGCATCGACTTCGAATGGACGGATCTGACCTATCAGCAAATTCTCGCCGGCAATTCGAGCATCGTCGTCTTCCCCCTGGCGCTGCTGCTGGTCTTCCTGGTGCTGGCCGCCCAGTATGAAAGCCTGACGCTGCCGCTTGCGATCATCATGATCGTGCCGATGGGCGTGCTGGCCGCGCTGACCGGCGTCTGGCTCACCGGTGGAGACAACAACATCTTCACCCAGATCGGTCTCGTGGTGCTTGTCGGTCTATCAGCGAAGAACGCGATCCTTATCGTGGAATTCGCCCGCGAACTGGAGTTCGAGGGAAGAACACCGCGGGAGGCCGCGATCGAGGCCAGCCGCCTTCGCCTTCGCCCGATCCTCATGACCTCGCTCGCCTTCATCATGGGTGTCGTGCCGCTCGTCGTCTCCACCGGCGCCGGCGCGGAGATGCGCGCGGCCATGGGTGTCGCGGTCTTCTCGGGCATGATCGGCGTGACCTTCTTCGGCATCTTCATGACGCCTGTCTTCTACGTGCTGCTGCGGCGGCTGACGGGCAACCGTCCGCTCGTCCAGCACAAGCCGGACGAACACAAGGAAGAAGAGGCGGAGGTCATCCGGCTCGCGGCGGAATAAACGGAATTCAACCTTCCTTTGTCGAGTAAATCGGGCGGGAACTTCGGTTCTCGCCCGTATCGTTTTCAGAGCATGATGCCGAATACTGTGCGCGGTTTTGGGACGACATCATCCGCATCTAAGGACACACCACAAAAATGCGTTACGTCCGTCAAAACGGTTTGCAACAGTGGGCGAGGGGACTATCAAAGACGGACAACAGTTGGGAGGACTGAATGACAGGTTCGAGAAAAGGTGATGAGGGCAGGCGGATCGCCTTGCTCGGCACCGGCCTGATGGGAGCGCCGATGGCTCGCCGGCTGCTCGGCGCGGGTTTTGCAGTCACCGTCTGGAATCGCGATCCCGGCAAGGCCGAGGCGCTTGCGGGAGATGGCGCGGTTCGCGCGGAAACACCGGCGGATGCCGTTGCAGGCGCCGATGTCGTCATCACCATGCTGACCAACGCCGAGGCAGTGAAGGACGTGTTGTTCGACCGCGGAGCGGCCGATGCGATGACGCCTGGCGTTACCGTCATCGACATGAGTTCGATTGCCCCGCATTTTGCCCGCGATCATTCGGCGAGGCTTGCCGACCGCAGCGTCGATCACGTCGATGCGCCGGTATCGGGCGGCGTCGTCGGGGCGGAGGCCGGTACGCTGGCGATTATGGCGGGCGGCGACGAAGGCGTGATCGACCGGCTTGCGGATGTCTTTGCCCCGATGGGGCGGGTGACCCGCGTCGGTCCAAGCGGGGCAGGCCAGCTTGCCAAGCTCGCCAACCAGCAGATCGTCGCGGTGACGATCGGCGCCGTCGCCGAAGCGATGATGCTGATCGAAGCGGGCGGCGGCTCGCCGGCGGCCTTCCGAGACGCCATTCGCGGCGGCTTTGCCGAGAGCCGTATCCTGGAGCTGCACGGCAAGCGCATGGTCGAACGGCAGTTTACTCCAGGCGGTTCGTCCAGCAATCAGCTGAAGGATCTGAACGCCGCCATGGAGGCGGCCAAGACCCTGTCGCTGACGCTGCCGCTGACGGCGGCGGTGCACGCCGAATTCAGCGAATTCGTCGCCAATGGCAATGGCGAAAAGGATCACAGCGCCCTGCTCCTCCATCTCGAAGAGAAGAATGCCCGGCCGGGAGGAAAGAAGTGACGGACAGCCATTCGCCGAGGCGGCGCCTGCGTTCGCAGGACTGGTTTGACAATCCCGATCATATCGACATGGCAGCGCTCTATCTCGAGCGCTTCATGAATTACGGCATCACGCCGGAAGAGCTGCGCTCCGGCAAGCCCGTCATCGGGATTGCCCAGAGCGGCAGCGATCTCACGCCCTGCAACAGGGTGCATGTCGAGCTTGCCAAGCGCGTGCGCGACGGCATTCGCGATGCCGGCGGCATTCCGATCGAGTTTCCGACGCATCCGATCTTCGAGAACTGCAAGCGCCCGACCGCCGCACTGGACCGCAATCTAGCCTATCTCGGCCTCGTCGAAATCCTCTACGGTTATCCGCTCGACGGTGTCGTGCTGACCACCGGCTGCGACAAGACCACGCCTTCGGCGATCATGGCTGCTTCGACGGTCGATATTCCGGCGATCGTGCTCTCCGGTGGGCCGATGCTTGACGGCTGGCATGAGGGAGAGCTGGCGGGCTCCGGCACGGTGATCTGGCGGATGCGGCGGAAATATGCGGCAGGCGAGATCGATCGGGAAGAGTTTCTTCAGGCGGCGCTCGATTCTGCGCCTTCCGTCGGTCACTGCAATACGATGGGTACAGCCTCAACGATGAATGCGCTGGCCGAGGCGCTCGGCCTTTCGTTGACCGGCTGCGGCGCCATTCCGGCCGCTTACCGCGAACGCGGCCAGATGGCCTACCGTACCGGGCGGCGCGCCGTCGAAATCGTGTTCGAGGATCTGAAGCCGTCGGATATCCTGACGCGCGAGGCTTTCCTCAATGCGATCCGCACCAATTCGGCGATCGGCGGCTCGACCAACGCGCAGCCGCATCTGGCCGCGATGGCGAAGCACGCCGGCGTCGAACTCCATCCCGACGACTGGCAGGTGCATGGTTTCGATATCCCGCTGCTGGCCAATGTCCAGCCGGCCGGCGCCTATCTCGGCGAGCGCTTCCATCGCGCCGGCGGTACGCCGGCGATCATGTGGGAACTGCTGCAGGCCGGAAAGCTCGACGGCAACTGTCGTACGGTGACGGGCAGGACGATAGCCGAGAACCTACAGGGCAAGGAAGCGCGCGACCGCGAGGTCATCAAGCCGTTCGCTGAGCCGCTGAAGGAGCGGGCGGGCTTCCTCGTGCTCAAAGGCAATCTCTTCGATTTCGCGATCATGAAGATGAGTGTGGTCTCGGAGGATTTCCGCCGGCGATACCTTGAAGACCCCGGGCATGAGGGCGTCTTCAAGGGCAAAGCGGTGGTTTTCGACGGTTCCGAGGACTATCACAAGCGCATCAACGATCCCGAACTCGGCATCGACGAAAACACCATCCTCGTTATCCGGGGCGCCGGGCCGATCGGCTGGCCTGGTTCGGCTGAGGTCGTCAATATGCAGCCGCCGGATCATCTCCTGAAGCGCGGCATCCGCAGCCTGCCGACGATCGGCGACGGCCGCCAATCGGGCACGGCCGACAGTCCCTCGATCCTCAACGCCTCACCGGAAAGTGCCGCCGGCGGCGGCCTCGCCTGGCTTCGTAGCGGGGATATCATCCGCATCGACTTCAACCACGGGCGCTGCGACATGCTGGTCGATGACGCAGAGATCGAACGGCGCAAGAGCGACGGCATCCCGCCCGTGCCGGCGGATGCGACGCCGTGGCAGCAGATCTATCGCCGCTCGGTGACGCAATTGTCGGACGGCGCGGTGCTGGAGGGGGCGACGGAATTTCGTCGGATTGCGAAAAACCCGCCGCGGCACAATCATTGAACTTGAGTTGCTAAAGACTGCAAGCCCCTTGATCCAAAAGGGGAAGTCGTAACGAACAGTTCACCTAGTCACTAGTTCGGTCACTAGGACAAGGCTTCATTAATGCCGGCTTGAGACCATATTGCCGTTATACAAGCTTCTAAGGCTGGGACCGCGTTGCCAGAGAACAAAGCCACACGATCCGAACGAGAGTTTCAGGATCTTCTGCGTCGGCTCGAACTCGCTCTCGATGCATCCCAGATTGGTGTCTGGGAGCATAGCATCGAGCAGGACGGGATCTTGTGGGATGCGCAAATGCATCGTCTCTATGAGACCGGCGAGACGTATCGTCTTGTGCCGGCTTCGCTTTGGTCGAATGCCATCCATCCCGATGATCGTGACCGGGCCGAAAGCGACTTCGAGCAGGCAATCGCGACGCGCGGCGCCTATAACTCACAATTCCGTATCGTGCTGCCGAGCGGCGAAATCCGTCATTTGCGTTCGCGCGCGCATTTCTATGTCGATGCGGAAGGTCTGCCCTCCTTCATTGGCGCCGAATGGGATGTGACTGCCGACGTAATGCTCAACGCGGAACTGGCGCGGCAGAAGGTGGTGGCCGAGGCGAGGGCGCTGGCGCTTGAGGAAAGCAATGCCCGCATCGAGCATGTCGCCGATCACGACTATCTCACCGGCTTGCCGAACCGGCGCCTTCTCGACAAGCGGCTGGCGGAGCTGCCGGCCGACAAGAGCATCACGACGCTCGCGGTGCTGCATCTCGACCTCGACCAGTTCAAGCAGATCAACGACAGCCACGGTCATGCGGCAGGCGACGCAGTGCTCAGGGCAGCAGCCCTTCGAATCACCGCTGCCATTCCTGCAAATGGCATGGTCGCCCGCGTCGGCGGCGATGAATTCGTCATCGTGCTGGTCAATTTTACCGATCTCACTGAGCTGAGGCTGATCACCGAGGATGTCCAGCGACGGCTGCGGAAGAAAATCCGTTTCGGCCAGGAGATGCTGCAATCCGGCGCCTCGATCGGCGTTTCCTGGAGCGGCGATCGGCGGGCGCGCAACCTGCTGGCCGAATCCGACCTGGCGCTCTACCAGGCCAAGAAGCTCGGACGGAACCGCGTCGAATTTTTCACGCGGCAATTGCAGGAGGATCTGCGCTCCAAGCGTCGCCTCGCCGAAGAGCTGAAGCTCGGGCTGGAGCGCGGCGAGATCCTTCCCTATTATCAGGTGCAGCTCGACGCCCGGACGCGGGAAGTCATCGGCTTCGAGGCGTTGGCGCGCTGGAAACATCCCGAGAAGGGCGTGCTCGCCCCAGGGGTATTCCTGAAAATCGCCGACGAGCACGGACTTGCGGCGGAGATCGACGCGGCGATCCTCAAAAGCGCTCTCGAAGACCGGCTATTCTGGCTGTTGCGCGGCCTTGCGGTTCCGCGCATCGCTGTCAATATTTCCGCCTCGCGGCTTGCCGATCCGGCGTTGCTCGACAAGCTGAGGAAACTCGACATCCCGCCTGGCGTGATCGTCTTCGAACTGGTTGAGACGATTTTCCTCGACGACAGCGACGAAAAACTGCTCGATCATATCGGCGATATCAAACAGATGGGCATCGACATCGAGATCGACGACTTCGGATCGGGCCATGCCTCGCTCATCGGTCTCGTCAAGCTGCGGCCGAAGAGGCTGAAGATCGACCGGCAGCTCGTCACCGAGGTCGTCAACTCGGCCGAGCAGCGGCGCGTGGTGGGTTCGATCGTGGAAATCGCCAAGGCGCTTGATGTCGAGGTGATCGCCGAGGGCATCGAGACCGAGGCGCATGCCGTCGTGCTGGCGCAGCTCGGCTGCGACGGCCTGCAGGGTTATGCGTTCGGTTATCCCGCACCGGCGGCAGATACAGACCGTCTTTTCTCATCGATGGCGAGCGGGATCGAAAAGCAGAAGACCGCAATGGGCGGCTGAACGGTCGGTGATCCGTTCGCGGGCGACCGTGGTCGCCGCCGTTTTCAACGGCGCCTTTGCCGCGTCGCGGAGGAGATTTCGGCCGAAATGCTTTCCTCGCCTTTCAACTTGGCAGGCGATATCTTTTCGGCGCGGCGTTTTATTTGCATCAGCAGGAAGATAATTGGCGCACAAGTAATTTTCTTGAGCTTGCAACGGCATTGTTTCATGGTAATTCGGAAACGAAGATTTCTGCATTGCATCGAAAAATGATTATACGCGTCGTCAAGTCCATGAGCGCGGCTCTCCATCATTCGCAGGTGCAATCGGGGAACTGGGACCTGACAATTGCTTTGCCTTTGCCGGGATGGACTTGCGGGACATTCAATCTAGGAAAGTCGCATGAATTCGGAATTTGCCGTTCGTTCGATGCGGCCCGGCGAACTGGAACTCGTGCTCGAATGGGCGCGTCAGGAGGGCTGGAACCCGGGCCTTGACGATTCGCTTGCGTTCCTCGAGGCCGATCCGTCAGGATTTTTCGTTGGCTCGATCGGTGAAGTCCCCGTCGGTTCGATCTCGGTCGTCAAATATGGCGAGAGTTTCGCCTTCCTGGGCCTCTACATCGTCCATCCCGATTTCCGCGGCAAGGGTTACGGCAAGGCGATCTGGGAGGCGGGCATCGCCAGCGCGGGAGACCGCACGATCGGTCTCGACGGTGTCGCCGCACAGCAGGACAACTACCGCAAGGCCGGCTTCGAACCCGCCTATTCCACCATTCGCTACGGTGGGGTCGCCAGCTTCCTGCCAGTCTCGACGCTTGTCGCGCAGTCGGTGCTGGATTCACGTCTCGAAGGCCTGCAGCGCTATGATTCGGCAATCTTTCCGCAGCCGCGGGATGCCTTCCTCACCTCCTGGTGCACCGGCCGTAAGGGCCGCCGTTCGGCGGTGGTGCGCAAGAGCGGTAAGATCCGCGGTTACGGCACGATCCGCCGCTGCTACGAGGGCTACAAGATCGGCCCGCTCTTTGCCAATGATGCCGATAGCGCCGCGGCGTTGCTTGCCGAATTGATCCCGGAGGCGAAGGGGGCCGCGGTCTTCATCGACATTCCCGCGGCGAACCACGAGGCAGTCGCGCTTGCCGAAGGCCTCGGCCTTCAACCGGTGTTCGAGACGACGCGCATGTATCGCGGGCCGGCGCCGGCCATCCCGCTGAAGCACGTCTTCGGCGTGACAACGTTGGAACTCGGTTAGGCTCTAATCCATAGGTGAGGCGGGCACGGTCTGTGCCGACGCTTTCGGACGGCCCTTTTCGGCGATCGCGATGCCGCCCAAGGTCAGCACCAGCGCGATCACATGGAAGGACTGCAGCCTCTCCCCGATCAGGGCGACGGAGAGCAGCGTTCCGAACACCGGCACGAGATTGATGAAGAGGCCAGCCCGGTTGGCGCCGATTGCGACGACGCCTTTGATATAGAGGATCTGCGCGACCAGCGACGGGAAGATCGCCGTGTAGAGAGTGATGACCCAGCCGGCCTGGTCCGGCCACTGCGCAGCGCCGCGGCCGACCTCCCAGAGGAGCAGCGGCAGCGAGGTCAGCATCGCGCCGAGCGCCGGGACTGCCATCAGAGTGCGCCAGTCGAGCGGCGGCTTCCAGCGTAGGAAGATCGTGTAGACCGAATAGGCGGCAATGGCGATCAGCATCAGCCCGTCGCCGCGGTTGAGGCCTAGTTGCAGCAGCGATGAGAGGTCACCATGCGCGGCGGTCAAAGCGACGCCGATCAGCGTCATGCCGAAGCCGAGACATTGCGCCAGCGAGATGCCGGTGCGGAAGAACATGAAATTCAGCAGGAAGATCAGCATCGGGATGCCGGCCTGCTCAATGGCGACGTTGATCGCCGTCGTGTATTGCACGGCCGAGTAAAGCATGGCGTTGAAAAGGGTGTAGCCGATGACGCCGTAGAAGAGGAGCAGCGGCAGGTTCTTCCTGACCACCGGCCAGTCCTTCCGCAATTGCGGTACTGAAATCACAGCGATCACCGCCACGGCGAGGAACCAGCGCAGGAAGGTCAGCATCATCGGGCTGATATGCCCAAGCGCGAGTTTGCCGGCGACGGAGTTGCCGCCCCAGCAAAGGGTGGCGATAACGAGGCAGATATAGGCCGTGGCTTGCAAGAGCGTTCTTCCCGTCTTTCCGCGATCGCCGTGCGGCGTTTTGTGAGGGGAAATAGCCTGTCGGCTGCTGATTTGTCACGTAAAAAGCCCAATCTACTGTGACAACAGGGTCGCTTTCCAAAAAACAAAGCTTTATAGATGCGCGGGTTTGAGCAGGTGCGCGGTTCCGCGCCGGTAACAGGAAGAGTTGGATGACGAACGTAGTCGTGGTCGGTTCGCAATGGGGTGACGAAGGCAAGGGCAAGATTGTCGACTGGCTTTCGGAGCGTGCAGATATTGTCGTGCGCTTTCAGGGCGGACACAATGCCGGCCACACGCTCGTCATCGACGGCACCAGCTACAAGCTCTCGCTGCTGCCGTCCGGCGTCGTGCGTCCCGGCAAGATGGCGGTGATCGGTAACGGCGTCGTCGTCGATCCGCATGCGCTGATCGCCGAGATCGAAAAGCTCGCCGGCCAGGGTGTGACGATTACGCCCGAAAATCTGCGTATCGCCGACAATGCGACGCTCATCCTGTCGCTGCACCGTG
The DNA here is from genome assembly GCF_023006465.1 of Rhizobium sp. PRIMUS64. Taxonomy (NCBI): domain Bacteria; kingdom Pseudomonadati; phylum Pseudomonadota; class Alphaproteobacteria; order Hyphomicrobiales; family Rhizobiaceae; genus Rhizobium; species Rhizobium sp. PRIMUS64. Next base: position 78,685 of record NZ_JALBGX010000020.1, read on the forward strand.
AGCTCGACGCGATGCGCGAGGATGCGGCGTCGAACAGCGGCACCAAGATCGGCACGACGCGCCGCGGCATCGGCCCGGCCTATGAAGACAAGGTCGGCCGTCGCGCTATCCGCGTCATGGATCTTGCCGATCTCGATAGTCTTTCCGGCAAGGTCGACCGTATTCTGACGCATCACAACGCGCTTCGCCGCGGCCTCGGTGTCGCCGAAGTCAGCCACCAGGCGATCATGGACGAGCTGACCTCGATCGCCGATCGGGTACTGCCTTTCCGTGATACGGTCTGGCTTTTCCTCGACAAGGAGCGTCGCAAGGGCTCCCGCATCCTCTTCGAAGGCGCGCAGGGCAGCCTGCTCGACATCGATCACGGCACCTATCCCTTCGTCACCTCCTCGAACACGGTGGCCGGTCAGGCCGCCGCCGGTTCAGGCATGGGGCCCGGCTCGCTCGGCTATATCCTCGGCATCACCAAGGCCTATACGACACGCGTCGGCGAAGGCCCGTTCCCGACCGAGCTGAAGGACGCGATCGGTGAGTTCCTTGGCGAAAAAGGTCATGAGTTCGGCGTGGTGACCGGACGCAAGCGGCGCTGCGGCTGGTTCGACGCTGCTCTGGTGCGCCAATCGATTGCCACCAATGGCATCACGGGCATCGCGCTCACCAAGCTCGACGTGCTCGACGGTCTCGAGGAATTGAAGATCTGCGTTGGCTATATGCTCGACGGCGAACAGATTGATCATCTTCCGGCAAGCCAGGGAGCGCAAGCTAGGGTCGAACCGATCTACATCACGCTGGAAGGCTGGAAGGAATCGACCGTCGGCGCCCGCAGTTGGGCGGATCTGCCGGCACAGGCGATCAAGTATGTTCGCCAGGTCGAAGAGCTGATCGGGGCGCCTGTCGCGCTCCTGTCCACCAGCCCGGAGCGGGATGATACGATACTTGTGACCGATCCGTTTGAGGATTAAGCTCACGGGTCACTGTGGAGGATGGTTCGGTAGGGTACCGGACTTCTTGAGAAAGTACTGATGGCGGATTTTATTGCAGTCATTCGGCGGGCCGTTGACGGCTTGGCTGAAAATACCCCCGAGATGCGGGTGAAAGTCTACGAACGTGCCCGCGGCGCAGTGCAGCGGCAGCTCGAGAATATGAAGCCGCGTCCGCCGGAAGCCATGCTGCAACGCCAGCTCGAAAAGCTCGAGGCCGCCATCCGCGAGGTGGAAGGCGAACACTCCGAGGCGCTGCCGCTCGATGAGCCGGTCGCCGCCGTCGCCGCGCTGGAATCCGCGGAAGAGCAAACTCTTCACGACGAAAGCGAACCGGCGCCTGCGCCGGAGACTGCTGTCGAGGAGCCGGTTGACGAAGCCTATCCGGAACCGCAGGCGGCCGAGGTCGCCGACGAGCCCGATCACGTGGAAGCCGCCGCGCCAGAGGACGCTGAGGAAGAGGTCGCTGCCGAGGAGCCCCTTTCCGCGGAAGAACCTGTTCCCGCCGAAATCCCTGTTGCCGCCGAGACAGCGGTTTCGCCGGAGACATCCGGTCCCGCCGAGACATATTGGCATCCCTCGCATGAAGAGGAAGCGCCAGCCGAGGAATGGCATGCTAGCGAGGCGCGCGACGTCGCTGCCGAAGACGTGTCGGCCGAACATGACGGCTGGGAGCCGCCTGCCGCGCATCGCAGCGAGCAAGCCGACGAAGACCGTGCCGACGAGCAGCATCCCCTGGAAGCTGACGAGATCGCGGCCGAGCCGGCGGCGGTGGACAACGAGGAGCCGGAGGCCGAGGAGGCTTACGAGCCCGTCGAGCCGTTGCCGCCGACCACCCGCGGCATAGACCATGCATCCAACCGGCTGGTGGAGCCGGTCGCCGATTTCGATCGTCAGCAGGAATTCGTCGAGCACAGCCGCGAGGAGCCGTTGCAGGCCGATGCTGCGGCGCATTTCGACCCGGTCTGGGCCGAGCCCGTTGCCCAAACGCCGGCTCCGCCGCCCAAGGATGCGGAGACCGAATGGGCGGAAGAGGAACTCAGGCAATATTCGCAGGCGGCGCCGGTCACCGCGGATGCCTCGGCGCGTGCCTTCGAAGAGGTGATATCGAGCCTCGAAAATGCGGCCCCCGCGGCCGTCATGCCGGCCGCCAAGGAAAGTTTCTCCTGGGAGACAGCCGCCTTCGACGATCTGCCGCCGATCGAGGCCGGCAGCAATAAGAAGGCGCCGGTTGCCTCTCATTTCGACGATGTCGATATCTTCGCGGAAGTGCACAACGGCAAGCCCGCGGCTGCTAGCGGCGCGCCGAGCGAGGACTGGCGCGAGGCGAAGGCGCTGCGCGGCTACGACCGCCGCGGCTCGGTCGCCGCTGATGACGATGACGCCAATCCGTCGATGGATATCGATCAGATCGTTGCCTCCAAGCTGCAGGGCAAGAGTTTCCGTATGGAGCCGAAGCGTCGCCGCTTCGGCATCGGTACCGTGATCACGCTCATCTTCGCACTCATCCTGATTGGTGGCGGCGCCTATGCCGGCTGGATGAACAGAGAGGCGCTAGTGGCGATGGTCGACGGGCTCGTCAGCTCGGCACCGTCGCAGGCGACCAAGAACGAGGCGGCAACACCGCCGGCTAGCTCGGCGACGCCTGCCCAGCCGGGCGCGGTGACGCCAGCCCAGCCGACCACACCAGGAGCGCAGAATACCCCAGCGACGCCGGCGCAGCCGAACCCGCAGGTAGCGTCAATGAACAATGACGGCGCTGCGGCCAATTCGAAATTCACCCAACGGCTGCTGACCGATGGGACCGAGGTCGACAGTGGACCGGCGACTGTGCCGGGAACACCGACCGCGGAAGGAAAATCGGTCGCCGAACAGAATGTCGCGGCAGCAGATACGCCGCCTGCCAGCGCGCAGGGCGATGTGGCACCTGCCGAAACGCCGACGCCAAACGGCCCGGTGGCATCGCCGCAGCAGACCCCACCCGTCGGTTCGTCGGAAAAGATGTTCCTTTATGAGGAGCGTATCGGCCAGAGTTCGCCGACGGCGATCGAGGGATCGGTCGTCTGGAGCGTGCAGCACGAGGCCGGCCAGGACGGCCGGCAGGAGGCGACGGTACAGGGCAACGTCACCGTTCCCGAACGCAATCTTTCGGCTCTCGTCACCTTCAAGCGCAATTCCGATCCGTCGCTGCCGGCAAGCCATCTCGTGGAGATCGTATTCTCGGTGCCGCCGAATTTCGAAGGCGGCAGCATCGACAGCGTCCAGCGCATCTCGATGAAGCGCACGGAGCAGGACCGCGGCGACGCGCTGATCGCGGTTCCGGCCAAGATCACCGACGATTTCCATATGATCGCGCTCAACGATTACCCTGATGCGCGCAAGGCCAATCTCGACCTGATGTCGACCCGCAACTGGATCGATATTCCGATCACCTACCGCAACGGCCGCCGCGCGCTGCTGACGATGGAAAAGGGCGGTACGGGAACGGACGCCTTCAATACCGCGATCAAGGAATGGACCGCGCTCGGGGATGTGTCGACGAGCCAGTGAGGGTTTCTTCAGCAACGCCAGCATTCCGGACCTTTGGGGTGGCGCTGAGACTGCGGTACAAAAGTGAATGAAAATGAAAAGGCGGGCCGCAAGGGACCCGCCTTCTTCAATTGTATCGCGCGGCAGGCTTATGCCGTGGCTTCGACGACGCGGACGGCCTTGGCGCGTTCCAGGGCTTCCTTGCGGACCGCGTCCTGCACCTTTTCGAAGGCGCGGACCTCGATCTGGCGCACGCGTTCGCGGCTGATGTCGAATTCGGTCGAAAGGTCTTCCAGGGTCACTGGATCCTCGGCGAGACGGCGAGCCTCGAAGATGCGGCGTTCGCGCTCGTTCAGCACGCTCATCGCTTTCGCCAGCATGCGCCGGCGGGTGTCGAGCTCATCCTGTTCGATCAGCACGTCTTCCTGGCTGTCATGGTCGTCCACCAGCCAATCCTGCCATTGGCCGCTGTCACCTTCGGCTGCCTTGATCGGTGCGTTCAGCGAGGCGTCGCCGGAGAGGCGGCGGTTCATCGAAATGACCTCCTCCTCCGAGACGTTCAGCTTGGTGGCAATTTCCGAGACGTGCTCCGGCTTCAGGTCGCCGTCATCGATTGCCTGGATGCGGCCCTTCAGCCGGCGCAGGTTGAAGAACAGCCGCTTCTGGTTGGCGGTCGTGCCCATCTTCACCAGCGACCACGAGCGCAGGATATATTCCTGGATCGAGGCCTTGATCCACCACATGGCATAGGTGGCGAGGCGGAAGCCGCGCTCGGCATCGAATTTCTTGACGGCCTGCATCAGGCCGACATTGCCCTCGGAGACGACTTCGCCGATCGGCAGGCCGTAGCCGCGATAACCCATCGCGATCTTCGCGACAAGGCGAAGATGGCTGGTGACGAGCTTGTGGGCGGCGTCCCGGTCACCATGCTCGGCATAACGCTTGGCGAGCATGTATTCCTGCTGCGGCTCCAGCATCGGGAACTTGCGGATTTCGTCGAGGTAACGATTGAGACCGGCTTCACCGGCGGTAATGGACGGCAAGGTATTTCGGGCCATAGTGCACCCTCCTAAAGTGAATTCCGGTTCCCGATGGAAACGCGTCCTCGCGTTAAAAAGGCAAACCGGGACGTGCGGCTCTCTCCGAGCCCGCACTAAGTCAATATACAGATAAGTGTGGCGAAACGGCGGTTCAAGGTGCCGCTCACGCAGCTGTGAGTTGGAAGGCCGGCATTCAGAGCCGCCTTTATCGCCGCAGCGCCTCGACCAATTCGACCATATCATCCGGCAGCGGCACCTCGAAATGCATGATTTCGCCGGTGCGGGGATGCTCGAATTGCAGCATGAAGGCATGCAGCGCCTGACGGCCGAAACCGTTGACAACCTTGCGGATCCCTTCGGGCAGAAGATTGGCCTTGGTCTTGAAGCCGGCGCCGTAAACCGTATCGCCGAGCAGCGGATGGCCGATATGGGCCATGTGGACACGGATCTGGTGGGTGCGGCCGGTTTCGAGGCGGCACTCGACCAGCGAGGCGAACGCGGTCGCGTCCGGCTTCTCATGGAAGCGCTCGATCACCTGGTAATGCGTGATCGCCTCGTCGGCGTCCTGACTGTCAGGACGTTTGACGGCGCGGCGCGTGCGGTCGCCGGTGGCGCGGCCAAGCGGCGCG
>NZ_JALBGX010000210.1:0-8352 GCF_023006465.1 Rhizobium sp. PRIMUS64
GGCGCTGCAGGGCGGCGGCCGCACGCGCCTCGCCCTCGCGCAGTTCCGGCAGCTTCAGGCTGGCGATGCCCTGGTTCTTCGCCGCCTCCATCTGCATCTGCGCCTTTTCGGCGACGACTGATGTCGCCTGGTTCAGCGCGCTGTCGGCCTCGGCCTCGGCTTCCTTGGCCTGCACCCAGCGGATATGCAGCAGCATTGCCTCGCGGGCGCGGATATCGGCAGACAGCGTCTTGAAGCGGTTTGCCTGGCGGGCCTGGCGCTTCAAGCTTTCGATCTGGCTTTCGAGCTGCGAGGTGACGTCGTCGAGGCGCTCGAGATTGCCTTCGGCGGCGCGCAGCCGCAGTTCGGCCTCGTGGCGGCGGGAATGCAGGCCTGAAATGCCGGCCGCCTCTTCGAGCAGTTGGCGGCGGGCCTGCGGCTTGGCCTGGATCAGCTCGCCAATACGCCCCTGCCCGACCATCGAGGGCGACCGCGCGCCGGTGGAGGCGTCGGCAAACAGCAGCTGCACGTCCTTGGCGCGGCTTTCCTTGCCGTTGATGCGATAGAGCGAACCCTGTTCACGCTCGATGCGGCGGGTGACCTGAATCTCGTCGCTGTCGTTGAAGGCGGCAGGCGCGGTGCGTTCGCCATTGTCGAGATAGAGCGCCACTTCGGCGGTGTTGCGCGCCGGGCGGTTGCCGGAACCCGAGAAGATCACGTCGTCCATGCCGGAGGCGCGCATGTTCTTGTAGGAATTCTCGCCCATCACCCAGCGCAGCGCCTCGACGAGGTTCGACTTGCCGCAGCCGTTCGGGCCGACGACGCCGGTCAGTCCCCGCTCGATGATGAATTCCGTCGGCTCGACGAAGGATTTGAAGCCGACCAGGCGCAGCTTGTTGAACTTCATGCAGAAGCTCCGCAGCGCGGGACGGGCTTGTCATGCAGCCACAAAAAAACGGGCGCACGGCTTTCGCCGTCGCCCGTTCTATCGAAACGATCCGGTTCAGAGCAGGCTGTCGATAAGCTTCGACATGGTGTCAACCGGCATGTCTCCAGAGTAGCGCTTGCCATTGATCAGGAAAGTCGGGGTGGCATTGACGCCAAAATCCTTGGAACCTCTTTCCCGCGTGGCGTTCACTTCATCCAGAAGCTTCTGGTTCGTCAAGCATTTCGTGAAGCTATCCTCAGTAAATCCGGCAAGCTTCGACATCTGCAGCAGTGCGGCGCGGCCATCATCGGCGGCGGCCCAGATCTGCTGCTGCTTGAACAGCATCGAAACCATCGGGAAATATTGTTCCGGCGTGCTCAACTGTTCCGGATTGGAGGCGCTGCAGCGGGCGAGCATGAAGGCTGCGGCAGCGCGCGGGTCGAAGGGGAATTCGCGGATGATGAACTGCACCTTGCCGCTGTCGACATATTTCTGCTTGATCGTGTCGAAGGTGGTGTTGTGGAAATGAGCGCAATGCGGGCAGGTCATCGACATATATTCGACGATCTTGACCGGGGCATCAGCCTTCCCGAGCGCCATTTCCGGCAGCGCGCCGGGCTTCAGCACTGCGGCCATGTCGACATCGCCGTCGGACTGCGGCATTTCGGTCGCCGCTGTGGCCGCCGTCTGCATGGTGTCGACATTGGTGCCATCAGCCATGGTCTTGCCGGAGGACGAAGCATCGGCAGCGTCCTTGCTGTCGTTGCAGGCGACAAGCGCAACGGCAGCTGCGGCGATGGCGATACCGCTGAGCAGGCGGCGTTTCGTCAGTTGCATTTCGGACATCTGCATGGATTCCCCATAACTAATGAGATTGACGGCGTGACTGTGCGATATAACGGCTTGCGGCCACTCACAAGGCACGGTTCGCCAACTTCCTTCAAAGAATTGTGACCGCGGGAAGACGACTAGACCAAAAATTGCGAGATTGGTCCGTCTGTGAATTTTGCCGATGGATATCGCGGCGGCTGCCAGCCGGTATCGGCTGGTCGATGAGACTCAGTTGTCCACCCCGTAACGCGCCGTCAGCTCGGCCAGCGGCACGGCATCGCTCTCGTCGCGGCGAAGTTCTTCGAAGCGCCTTTTGGCAAGATAGACATCTTCCAGATCGTCGAGATGCGCGAGGATGGCTTGACGCGCATAGAAGCTCTTGCTGCGGCCGGTACGCCTGGAAAGCTCAATCAGCCGCGCTTCGATATCAGGGGGCAACTGCAAGACCAGCATGATTTTTCTCCCGTCTGCTATATACAAATATGGCATCCGAAGCGTTTTGCCAGTGCCTCTACACCGCCGAGGAAAGTTCAAGAGGGTAGCGTCAAGGTTCGGTGAAGATGTCGAGGATCAGCGTCGCTAGCGGCTACTCGGAGCCCGCAAAGCTCTCGAGCATGGCCTCGATGACATGTTCACGATCAAGCACTTCGGCATTGAATGGCAGGCCGACCGGATAACAGAGGGGATCGGATTCGGCGGTATAGACCAACGCTTAGGCGGACTTGCGCGTGAACTGGGCGCGGATCGCCTGGCGGCGTTCTTCGGGCGGCTGATCCTTGGTCTCGGCGAGGAGCTTGCGCATGCGCGGGCTGAGCACCAGGCCGTCAACCGCACTGATCTTTTCAGCACAGGCCTGGGTCAGGCCGCCGGTCTTGGCGTTGCCGGTCAAGTTGGGCGTTTTGCTCATCAGCGTTGATTCCCCTGCTTGCCCATCACCGCGGTCCCCAAGCGCTGGATTGCCTGGCGCAGCTTGTCGTTCTCGATGCCTTCCATCATGCCTTCGAGCTTGCGGGCGGCTTCGCCTTTCAGCGGCGCCGGGGTGCGGGAGCGGCGGATCGGTTGTGAGACCGGCTTCTGGACGATGCGGATCTGGTGGACGGCGGCAAAGCCGAAGAAGCTGTTGATGCGCTGGATGAGTTCGCCCTGGGCATGGGTGAGGAAAAGCGCGCGCGCGCCCTCGCAGGCAATGGTCAGCACGCCGGGGCGGAAGCCGCCGACCTCATTGCCGCCGCGAGCCCAGGCGATCTTTTCCGGCCGGGTGCAATCGGCGAAATCCTCGCCGGCGATTTCGCTCCACGAGCCGAGCAGAGCCGTGCTGATGCCGGCGCGCCGGGCAAGAACGGGATCGATCAGTCCGTTCGCCAGCTCGGAGATCTGCTTCACATCTTTGCGTGGATAACTCATCGAAACCCTTCGGCGCCGCCGCCAATTCGCATAGGCGACTTGATCGCGCGGCATTGCTTCGCCAAGTATAGGCACTTCCCCCCATCGCGGCAAATCATGACGATCATCACACTCGACACGCCCTCAGCAAAGCCCCTGCTCGACTGGTACGATCGGCACCACCGCGAGCTGCCCTGGCGTGTGGCGCCCGGCATGGCGGCCCGCGGCGTCAAGGCCGATCCCTATCGCGTCTGGCTGTCCGAGGTGATGCTGCAGCAGACGACGGTGCAGGCGGTCAAACCCTATTTCGAGCGGTTTCTGCAGCGCTGGCCCGAGGTGACCGATCTTGCCGCGGCCGAAAACGACGCGGTGATGGCCGCCTGGGCAGGGCTTGGTTATTACGCCCGGGCTCGCAACCTGAAGAAATGCGCCGAAGCGGTGGCGAACGAGCATGGCGGCGTCTTTCCCGATACCGAGGAAGGCCTGAAATCCCTGCCGGGGATTGGCGACTATACGGCCGCGGCCGTCGCGGCAATAGCCTTCAACCGGCAGGCGGCGGTCATGGACGGCAATGTCGAGCGGGTGATCTCCAGGCTCTATGCGATCGCCACACCGCTTCCGGCGGCAAAGCCCGCGATGAAGCAGAAGGTGGCGCTGTTGACGCCCGCCGATCGGCCCGGCGATTTCGCCCAGGCGATGATGGATCTGGGTGCCACGATCTGCACGCCGAAGCGGCCAGCCTGTTCGCTCTGTCCTTTCCCCAGTGCCTGCGAGGCGCTCAAACTTTCCGATCCCGAGCTCTTTCCGGTCAAGGCGGCGAAGAAGGAGAAGCCGGTCAGATATGGCGCGGCCTTCATCGCGGTAACAGGGGATGGCGAGATCCTGTTGCGGCGGCGCATCGACAGCGGCCTGCTCGGCGGCATGACCGAGGTGCCGACGACGGCGTGGACGGCACGCATCGACGGCGAGACCTCGGCGAGCGCCGCGCCCTTCGAAGCGGCATGGCAGGCCGCTGGCACCGTCATCCATGTCTTCACCCATTTCGAGCTCAGGCTTTCGATCTGGCGTGCGGCAATCGCTGCCAAGGTCGCCATGAATGACGGATGGTGGGAGCCGGTTACAAATCTTGAAGCCCAGGCCTTGCCGACCATCATGAAAAAAGCGATCGCAGCGGCTATTCCTCTCGCGTTTAAAACATCCAAGGGATGACCATGACCACCGACATAAGACATATCGTTTTCGATATCGGCAAAGTCCTTATTCATTACGATCCGCATCTTCCCTTCAGCCGCCTCATCCCCGATGAAACGGAGCGCAACTGGTTCTTCGCCAATGTCTGCACCCATGACTGGAACATCGAGCAGGACCGCGGCCGCACATGGGCGGAGGCCGAAGCGCTGCTGATCGAACAGCACCCGGCGCGTGAAGAGCATATCCGCGCCTTCCGCAAATATTGGCACGAGATGGTGCCGCACGCCTATGACGACAGCGTCGCCATCATGGAAGGGCTGATTGCCGAGGGGCGTGACGTAACGATGCTGACAAACTTCGCCTCCGACACCTTCCGCGAGGCGCAGGCGCGCTTCCCCTTCCTCAACCTACCGCGTGGCGTCACGGTTTCCGGCGATGTCGGCCTGATCAAGCCGGATATCGCCATCTACGAAACGCATACGAAAAGTTTCGGCCTCGATCCCGCTGCGACGATCTTCATCGACGACGCACCGGTCAATGTCGAAGGCGCCAAGGCCTACGGCTGGAATGCGGTGCTGTTTTCGGGGCCCGAGAAGCTGCGCAGCGATCTCACGGCTTACGGATTGAAGGTCTGAGACCCATGGCATGCGACCCCGCAGAAGAAATCGAACGTTTTCACGCCGCCATCAACGCCCTCGATTTTCCCGCCATCGAGGCCTATTTCGCCGAGGACGCCACCTATGTCTCGAACGGCGTCGGCAGCCTTGCCGGACGGGCTGAGATCATGGCCGCCTTCCGAAAATATTTCGACGACTATCCCGATCAGACGGCGGAAAATTCGCTGGTGGAAACGTTGACGCCGCTCTCCGGCCGATCCGTCTGGTCGGTGCGCGCCACCCACAGCAAGACGGGCAAGCCGCTGATCCGCGAGGGTGAGGAGACGATCACCTTCAATGCGGAAGGGCGCGTCACGCGGGTGGACGTCACTGACTATCAGGAGTTCTGACTGGAGCAATTCCAGCAAAAGTGTGCAGCGGTTTTGCGTCCGGAATTGCGCAAAAACAATAGAAGACGCCCGGAGTTCGAACCCCGGGCGCCTTGGTCTTCTTCCGCAACTGGAGGGAAATCGGAAGAAGGTAGTTTCGATCCGCCAGAGCATGATGCCGAAAAGTGTATGCGGTTTTCGGACGACATCATGCTCTATTCTCTGGCTTAGATCCGGATTCAGATTTTAGGCCGATCTGGCCTAAAATCATCCGGATCTAGGCGCTGCTCACTCCGCCTTTGCCAGATCACTGCGGATGACGGACCTGAGATCGTCGATCGGGCGCAGGGACTGCCCGTCTTCGAAATGCCAGAAGGTCCATCCGTTGCATGCATCGAGACCCTGCACCTTGGCGCCGAGACGATGAATGGAGCCGGCCTCGCCGCCTGAAGCGACCGTGCCGTCGGCGCGGACGATGGCGCTATAACGGCGCCTGGCGTCGGTCAGCACCTGGCCGGGTTTGATCAGGCCGCTTTCAACCAGCACGTTGAAGGCGACGCGGACTTCGGCCTTCTTGCCGGTCATGACGGTCAGTTCCGCCTTGCCGAGCGGCTCGACGGCGGCGATGCGGGCCGAGGCCGCATCGATATAATCCTGTTCGCGCTCGATGCCGACGAAGTGGCGGCCGAGACGCTTGGCGACCGCACCCGTCGTTCCCGAGCCGAAGAAGGGATCGAGCACGATATCGCCGGGCTTGGTCGAAGCCACGATGACGCGGGCAAGCAGCGCCTCCGGCTTCTGTGTCGGATGCGCCTTCTTGCCGTCCTCGCCCTTCAGCCGCTCACTGCCGTTGCAGATCGGGAAGAGCCAGTCGGAGCGCATCTGCACGTCGTCATTGGCGGCCTTCAGCGCATCGTAATTGAAGGTATAGCCCTTGGCCTTGGCGCTGGGGCTTGCCCAGATCATCGTCTCATGGGCGTTCTGGAAACGGCGGCCCTTGAAATTCGGCATCGGGTTGGTCTTGCGCCAGATGATGTCGTTGAGGATCCAGAAATTCAGATCCTGCAGCGTGGCGCCGACACGGAAGATATTGTGATAGGAGCCGATCACCCAGATCGAGCCGGTCGGCTTCAGCACACGCCGGCAGGCCAGCAGCCAGGCGCGGGTAAAGGCGTCATAGGCCTCGAAGGAGGCGAACTGATCCCATTCGTCGTCGACCGCATCGACCAGCGACTGATCGGGACGATGCAGCGTTCCGCCGAGCTGGAGATTATACGGCGGGTCGGCAAAGATGATATCGACGGAGTGGCTGGGCAAAGCTTCAAGGGCGCTGACGCAATCGCCCTTGATGATCGTGTCGACCCAAGAATCCGGCCGGGAATCCGACTTGACGGAAGCCTTGAGGTCGGCAAGCGGAAAAACTGATGCCATTCTGATACTCACTCATACGCTCTACGCTTAACTGTCCGTTATGGTTACGCAACTTAGTTACCAAAGCCTGAAGCGGTGGCCGATTTCGGGAATTTATTCGGGTGGCAGTCGGGCAACCGGACTTAGATGGCTTGAGCCCGTCGCGGCTGAAGTGAGGCTCAACGGCGTCAGCCATCTTTCTATTCAAGATTTTCCCGGGTATCGGCAATACTCGTTATAGAGTCAAACATCAGCGTATATTCCAGAAATATAGTGTCTGTTATTTTACCATGCTGCGTTCTTCTCATCTCGCAGCTAACGCTCTTTTCAAAATAGCTGCCCTTTATGCTGCATTCTCCATCGATTTCGTTCTCACTGCCGTTGGTCAAGCGCGCAGCATCCGAGATTGCCCGTTCTGGGAATGTAACCCCAATGAAATCAGGATTCTGGATGAACATGATAATCGTCGAAACTACCAGGAGCGCTAAGACAATGAAAATAAAAGAAAATATGGCGGCCCAAGTAAATTTGATTATCCTTGAAGCCCACACGATTTGGATTTCCCGTCCAGTTTGAGATTTAGACCGCAGGTAGCATTTCCTTCAATTTGATAGATGAAATAAATTCGTTGTCACGCCCATAGTTCAAACCGGTTGCGCCAGCTGCGTAACCGCGAGAATGCCAAGGAAGGGTGTTAGGTTCTTCTCTATATTTTCAAGATCAACAAGCAGCTTTCAGCGCGCCCGTGGACAGCGTGGATTGGACGCCATGCGTCACGCCGCATCGTGGACGCTGCGGCTGTCGGCCGGCGCTTCGTCGCGTTCGAACATGCCGTAATCGCGGACGACACTGGCGATCCGCAGGCGATAATCGGCGAAGATGCCGCCGCGTCCGGCCTGCTGCGCTGCCCGGTGCGCCTCGAGATTGCGCCATTGCTTGACGGCTTCCTCATCGCGGAAAAAGGAAAGCGACAGCAGCTTGCCGCGGTTCGTCAGGCTCTCGAAACGCTCGATCGAGATGAAGCCGTCGATCTTTTCGAGCTCAGCGCGCAGCTCGCCGGCGAGATCCAGATATTTGTGGCGTTCGCCCATATAGGGCACGACTTCGAAGATGACGGCGATCATGACTGCACCAGCTTGGCGTGAGGAGCGGAGACATTTTTGAGGAAGATGCGATCTTCCTTCAGGATGAAGCCTTCGCGTCTGGCAAATTCGTAATTCTCGCGGCCGAGCGGGTCGGAAGCCAGCCTGGCGCGATAGGCTTCGTAGGCTGCGAGGCTTTCGATATTGTAGACGCCGTAAGCGGTCGTTGCCGATCCCTCATGCGGGCCGTAATAGCCAATCAGGTCGGCGCCATTCTTCGGGATTGCCTGGCCCCAGTTGCGGGCATATTCGGCAAACGCCTCCTTCTTGAAGGGGTCGATCTGATAGCGGATGAAGCAGGTGATCATATCGTTTCTCCTTTGCTGTCTCAGTGCTCTCCTGGGCCGTTTTCGCACATTGCCTGACGGCGATGCTTCGGTTACGATCGAACTATGAAGGAAGGCCCTGACATTGCGCAGATCGGCGCGCTCATCGGCGATCCCGCCCGCGCGAACATGCTGGCGGCACTCACCGGCGGCCGGGCGCTGACGGCGACCGAGCTT
>NZ_JALBGX010000211.1:0-8242 GCF_023006465.1 Rhizobium sp. PRIMUS64
CGCGTCGAGATCCGGGCCGCGGGCCGTCTCGCCCCATTCGATGCGGACGGTCGCCGGTTCGATGGCGCTCGCATCGCAATCGCAGGCCTCGGCGACGCGGCGCGTCAGCGTGGTGAATTCCATCGTCTTCAGGAAGCCGATCAGCTTCGGGCCGTTCTGCGGTTCCAACACCAGCGCGTCGAGATCGAGATCGAGCGGCACATCGGTGCGCAAGCGCACCAGGTCGCGCGAGAGCCTGGCCATGTCGATATTGGCGAGGATCGTCTCGCGGCGTTTGACCTGCTTAATCTCGGTGGCACGTTCGAGCAGCGTGTCGAGATCGCCGTATTCTTCGAGCAACTGGGCAGCGGTTTTCGGGCCGATGCCCGGAATGCCCGGAACGTTGTCGACGGAATCACCGGTCATGGCCTGCAGGTCGATCATCTTTTCCGGCGGCACACCCCATTTCTCGATGACATCGGGAATGCCGATCTGCTTGTCCTTCATGCTGTCATACATATGGACATTGGGGCTGACGAGCTGCATCAGATCCTTGTCGGAGGAGACGATGGTGACATCGGCACCGGTTGCCTCGGCCTGGCGGGCATAGGTGGCGATAATGTCGTCGGCTTCGAAGCCTTCGGTCTCGATGCAGGGCAGATTGAAGGCGCGGGTCGCCTCTCTTATAAGGCCGAATTGCGGGATGAGCTCTTCCGGCGGGGCGGAGCGGTTCGCCTTGTAGGCGTCGTAGAGATCCTTGCGAAACGTCTTGGCGGAATAATCGAAGATGACGGCAAGATGTGTCGGCGTCACACCGACATCGGTATTGCGCGCATCCCTCAGCAGCTTCCACAGCATGTTGCAGAAACCGGACACGGCGCCGATCGGCAGGCCGTCGGTCTTGCGGGTCAGCGGCGGCAATGCATGAAACGCCCGGAAGATGAATCCGGAACCATCGACTAGGAAGAGGTGATCGCCTTTTTTCATGCGTGCATGGATAGCGCGGGCATCGGACGAGGTCCATATAGAGTTCGGCATAAAGTTCGGCGCGCGAAAAGGATTATGGCGTTCGGAGCGTCACACAGCGCCGCGTGTCTTTTCGGACGCGCAAAGGACGCTGAGCACTTGGCGTTGCTGCATAATTTTATCCTTCCATCGATTCCGATCTCAGGAATTGTGCGGCAGCGATTCCAGCTCACCAAACTGTTACCGATTTGTAACGATCGCCCTCCCTTGAAAAACCACATTCTGAGCCACAAATCCATGTCACCGGCGCTTGATTGCGTCGCGGGTCTGATTACCGGCTTGTCCCCCGCCGCGTCAGGCTTGGACAAAGGCCTTATCCCCCTCTCCGGGCCTTTGTCCCCACTTTAAAGTCGCCATGGCCAACCTCCATGCCATGGCGACTTTTGTTTTTTCCAGGCACTCGAAATTATCATCACGGCTTGCATGTTAAGGAGCATCGTATGCGATTTGCTGCATTGTCTCCGGCATGGTTTTGAGCCTAACTTGCAATCATGGGATTTAACCGCATGGATTCGGGAGCCTACCTTGCCAGCCAGCTGGCGAAGGGTTTTGCCCGCTCGCTGCACCAGCGCGCGGTCGGGCTTGGTTTTTCTCCGGGCCAGTTCCCCATCCTGCTGGAACTCTGGGCCGAGGACGGGCTGACCCAGAAACAGCTTCTCGAGCGGGTCGATATCGAGCAGGCGACCATGGCCAATACGCTTTCGCGCATGGTGCGCGACGGGCTGATCGAGCGCCGGCCGCATCCGTCCGACAAGCGGGCGCAACTGCTCTTCCTGACGCCGAGGGCGCGCGCCATGGAGGCCGAGGCGATCGAGACCGCGCGTGAGGCCGACCTTGCGCTGTTTAAAGGTTTTCGGGTTTTCGAGCGCGAGCTGACGCTCGAATATATCCGCCGGCTGCTGGAAAACGCCAAGGCGCTCTGACCGCTGCATAATTTTATCCTTAAATCATAATCGATTTAAGGATAAAATTATGCAGCAATTCAAAGTGTTACAGCGTTTTTTGCGCGTCTGAAAAGACGCGCGGCGCTGTAAGATCACTCGCCGGCACGCTGTGCGCGTCGCAATAGGGACACGCCGGTTTCGATCTGCATGGTCAGGACGTTTTCGTCGGCGGCAAGCTTGACGCTCGGCTCGATATCCGGCTTGCCGAGTAAAAGGCCCTGCACTTGCGCGCAGCCTTCCTCGACGACGATCCGGCGCTGCATCTCCGTTTCCACGCCCTCCGTCACGACAGGCATGCCGAGGCTATGACCAAGGCCGATGATGGCGCGCACGATCGAGCGTGCCGACGCATCATGTTCCAGCACGCCGGTGAAACTGCGGTCGACCTTGATCTTGTCGAAAGGGAATGAACGCAGGTTGGACAGCGAGGAAAAACCGGTGCCGAAATCATCCATGACGATGTGCACGCCGAGCTTGTGCAGCCGCAGCAGCGTCGTCATCACCCGGTCGCGATCGCGAATGAGGGCCGCCTCGGTGATCTCGAGCTCCAGCCGGCTGGGCGCAAGCCCGGTTTCGGCGAGGATCGACTCGATCCGCTCACAGAGGTTCGGCAGCATGAATTGCACCGGTGAGAGATTGACGGCGATCATCAGCGGCAGCGGCCAGCGCACGGCCTCCCTGCAGGCCTGCAGCAACACCCATTCGCCGAGTTGGACGATCGAGCCGCTTTCCTCGGCGATCGGGATGAAGATATCGGGCTCGGTCAGGCCGTAACCTGGCCGGTTCCAGCGCATCAGGGCCTCGTAGCCGCCGATCTCGCCGCTCAGCGCATCGAGGATCGGCTGATAGCTGACATGGATCTGGTTGCGGGAGATCGCATGGCGCAGTTCGCTTTCGATCTGGCGGCGGTTCCGTGCCGCCTTGTCCATTTCCGCGTCGAAGAAACAGACCTTGCCGCGACCGTCATGCTTGACGCGGTAGAGTGCAGTATCGGCATTGTTGCAGAGCTCTTCAGCAGCAGCGCCATCCGCGGGATAGAGTGCGATGCCGAGGCTGACGCCGACGGCTGTGGGGTCACGCGCCGTGTCCATCTCGGCGGCGAATTCGTCGAGGATATCAGCCGCAAGCTTCTGCGCCGCCGCCGGCTGTTGCCCGGCGGGCTGAATGATGGCGAATTCATCACCGCCGAGGCGGGCGACCGTATCGCTCTCATCGGCCACGCGGCGCAGGATCGAGGCGACCTTGCGGAGAATGCGGTCGCCTTCGGCATGGCCGAAGATATCGTTGACGGCCTTGAAGCGATCGAGGTCGAGATAGAAGAGGGCAACCTCGCTGTCCTTTCGTTCGGCCATCTGCAGCGCCTGCCGGATGCGGGTATCGAACAGCGACCTGTTCGGCAGATCGGTGAGCACGTCGTGGTGGGCGAGATGCTCGATCATCTCCTCGGCCTGCCTGCGCTCGGTGAGATCACGCACCGCCAGCACCTCGCAATTGTGCCCACGATAGACGATCCTGCTCGCGGTCACTTCGACGGCGATCTCCCTGCCGTTCCTGGTGTTGAGCAGCGTCTCGCTGGGTCTGTTCTGCCCAGTTCCCTGAATAGCAGACAAAACAGCCGAGGGCGCCTTGCCGGCAAGATCGGCAAGCTTCCAGCCGGAAAGCCCCTGGAAGCGTTCATTGGCATCGATGATCCGGCCTTCCCGCAGGATCAGCAGCCCTTCCTGCGAGGCATTCGCGAGCCCCCTCAGATCCGTCAGGTGGCTTTCGATAAAGACCACCGCGAGGGCAATCAGAATGAGCGTCGTCGCCGCCACCACGACGATCACAGCAAGCAGGCTAGCGTCGAGCACCGTTGCCGGGACTTGCTTGCCGGGATCCGGCACCAGCGTGATGCTAGCCATAGAGATGAAATGGAGAGCGCAGATCGCGAGGACGAAAGTGATTGACGAGGCGAGGAGCCGCCTCAGTCCCTTCAATTCGAAAAAGGCGTGGAAGGCGGCACTCGACAACAGCGCTCCTGCGAGAACCGCACTCAGCGTCATCAAGGGATCATAAAGGATGACCGCCTGCGTTTCGATTGCCTGCATGCCGGTCAGGTGCATGGAGGCGATGCCGAGCGCCATCAGGACGCCGCCGCGGATGCGAGAAAACCTGCCGCGGCTTTCCGAAGCGACGAGGATCGCCGCCCACGAACCGACAACCGACAGGAGGAAAGAAAGCGTCGTCAGGCCCAGTTGGTAGCCGATCGGCATGCCGCCGTCATAGGCCAGCATCGCGATGAAGTGCGTTGCCCATACGCCGGTACCGAAAGCGAAAGCCGAGGCGCCGATCCAGAGCTTGCGCCGCCCGGCATCGCATTCCTGGGCGCGGGAAAGCAGCAGCATAGCCGCCGTAGCGCCGACCAGGCAGACGGCGGCAGCCGCAAGCACCAGCCGCCAATCGTGGTTGTCCCGAATACATGTAATGACCGAAAACATCCGAACCTCGCACAGCTGAATTCGGTCAGGCTATTTAGGTTATGCTAAATAACGGTAAATTGAATTAGGATTCTCTTCTATATTATCCAGCAAATCTTCTTGATATTAGTCTATGCGCCACCGGTCTTTCGCGCCGCCGATTTTTTGTTTTTCCGCCTCGCCTGCCTATCTGGTTTGGTCTATCGTCCGGCCGAATTTCAAAAAGGAGTCGAAAATGACCGATGTACGTCAAGTGCTTGCGCGCGCGGATCAGAATCTTCCATCGAGCCTCGACAAGCTGTTCGAGCTTCTGCGCATCCAGTCGATATCCACCGATCCCGCCTACAAAGCCGAATGCCGAAAGGCTGCGGAATGGCTCGTCGCTTATCTCGGGACGCTCGGCTTTACGGCCTCGGTGCGCGATACACCAGGCCATCCGATGGTCGTCGCCCATCATGCCGGCGCGTCTGCCGATGCGCCGCATGTTCTCTTCTACGGCCATTACGACGTTCAGCCGGTCGACCCAATCGAACTCTGGGAAAACGACCCGTTCGAGCCATCGATCAAGGATGTCGGCGAGGGCCGCAAGATCCTGACCGGCCGCGGCACCTCCGACGACAAGGGCCAGTTGATGACCTTCGTCGAGGCTTGTCGCGCCTATAAGGAGATCAACGGCGCGCTTCCCTGCCGCATTACCATTCTCTTCGAGGGCGAGGAGGAATCCGGTTCGCCGTCCCTGAAGCCCTTCCTCGAAGCCAATGCCGCAGAGCTCAAGGCCGATTATGCGCTCGTCTGCGATACCGGCATGTGGGACCGCGACACGCCGGCGATCGCCGCAGCGCTGCGCGGCCTCGTCGGCGAGGAAGTGATCGTGACGGCCGCCGACCGCGACCTGCATTCCGGTCTCTTCGGCGGCGCGGCTGCCAATCCGATCCATATTCTCGTCGAGGCTCTTGCCGGCCTGCATGACGAGACCGGCCGCATCACGCTTGACGGATTCTATGACGGCGTCGAGGAAACGCCTGACAACATCAAGGCATCATGGGAAACGCTCGGCAAGACCGCGGAGAGCTTCCTCGGCGAAGTCGGCCTTTCCATTCCATCCGGCGAGAAGGGCCGTTCGGTGCTGGAACTCACCTGGGCCCGGCCGACCGCCGAAATCAATGGCATCTGGGGCGGGTATACCGGCGAAGGCTTCAAGACGGTGATCGCTGCCAAGGCTTCGGCCAAGGTTTCGTTCCGGCTTGTCGGCACGCAGGATCCGGCCGCCATCCGCGAGGCTTTCCGCAGCTATATCAGCTCGAAGATTCCCGCCGATTGCTCGGTGGAGTTCCATCCGCATGGCGGCTCGCCGGCAATCCATCTCTCCTATGATTCCCCGGTTCTGACCAAGGCGAAGAACGCGCTTTCCGACGAGTGGCCGAAACCCGCCATCGTCATCGGCATGGGCGGGTCGATCCCGATCGTCGGGGATTTCCAGAAGATGCTCGGCATGGAATCGCTGCTCGTCGGCTTTGGCCTCAGCGATGATCGCATCCACTCGCCGAACGAGAAATACGAGCTTATCTCCTACCACAAGGGCATCCGCTCCTGGGTGCGGATTCTTCAGTCGCTCGCTGCCTGAAGGAAAAGGCGCACCTTCCATCAAGACGCGCCACGCAAAGTCGCGACAAACAAAAAGGCCGGTTCGACCCGGCCTTTCGTCATCCGCTCATCTCAGTGCCAGTTCATCCGTGGTCAAGGAGCAAGCGGGTATTGCAATGAGACTGCCGCCGAAAGGTTAACGGACCGTTAACAGTGCCCGCCCTTGCCGGAAGCACCACTCGCGGCTCAAGGGCGCTGACAGACATTTCGCCGTTCAAGCTACGTTCATCGCGAGCGACGTATAAGCCATTGAAAGATAAGACGAATGATAACGCCCTAAAAACACCTGCGGGCGATCCGTCTATCTTTTGTTTCAGTGGCATATGCCAAGGAAACGCGGCCCAGCGCTGCCTGAAAAACGTGCCAACAAGGACTGAGAAGCGTGAAAAATCTCTTTGTTAAAATCGCAGCGGTCGGCCTGCTTATGCTGGCGCCTGCCGTAGCGCAGGCTGCCGAGGGCTACTCGACGGCGAACGTCAACATGCGTGCGGGTCCGAGCACCCGTTATCCTGCCGTCGCGGTCATCCCGGCTGGTTCTTCCGTCGAAATCCGCGGATGCCTTTCCGACGTCAACTGGTGCGACGTGGAATTCTACGGCGGCCGCGGCTGGGTTTCCGGCCAGTACGTGCAGGCCTCCTACCAGCAGCGCCGCGTCTATGTCGGCCCGCAATATTACCGTCCGCTCGGCATTCCGATGATTCGCTTCAGCGTCGACAATTATTGGGACCGCTACTACCGCAACCGCGATTTCTATCGCGACCGTGACCGCTGGAGCCGCGGCCCGGACTATTACTATCGCGACCGCGACAATCGGGATCGCGATCGCGATCGGGATAACCGGGATCGCGACCGTAACTGGCGCGAGCGGGATGGCGACCGAGATGGGCGCGACCGCGATCGTGACTGGCGCGACGACAATCAAAGGGACGATCGGCAGAGGGGCGATCGGCAAAGAGGTGAACGGCAGAGGGACGACCGGAGAGGCGATGATCGCAGGCCGGACCGCAGGGACTTTGATTGCCGCCCCGGCGATCCCTCCTGCGACGAATGAAACAGAAAGGGGACGGCAGCGCCGTCCTCTTCCGAGGCTTGAAGCCAAGGGAAAACACCCAAGAAAAAGCCCGGCGCTCCCATGAGGGATGCACCGGGCCTGATGTCGATCGGCGCGTGTTGAGGGGAGACGGCCGATCATGCGCGGGACGTGAGGGGTTGTCCCGCTTGTACTTAAACAATCGCGGAGCCTATTGGTTCCGCCTCCTGCATAATTCCTTAAATCGGAATCGAATTTAAGGACGAAATTATGCAGTAATTCAAAGTGTTACAGCGTCCTTTGCGCTTCTCGAAAAGACGCGCGGCGCGGTAATCCACGTCGTATCGCACGTAACTCACGCCACGCAC
The DNA here is from genome assembly GCF_023006465.1 of Rhizobium sp. PRIMUS64. NCBI lineage: Bacteria > Pseudomonadati > Pseudomonadota > Alphaproteobacteria > Hyphomicrobiales > Rhizobiaceae > Rhizobium > Rhizobium sp. PRIMUS64. The sequence continues at coordinate 7,448 of NZ_JALBGX010000211.1, forward strand.
TTCGGGGCCTTTGTTTTCGCGACGCGCGCCGCTTCGCCGGCGAGCGCAAGACAGGAACCGCGGGGGAAGCATCGATCCTCGAATGCGCTCACCGACAATTTGATGTGAAGCCATCGCGAGGCTCTTGTTTTGCGGGATTCTTTATTGCAGTTTTGTGAAGTTGCGGATTGATTTTAATCCGTTCGAGGCTGGACCCTGATGACGCAAGACTACCTGGCTTTCTTCGGGCTTTTTGCCCCTCGGGCAGCCGCCGCAGATGTTACCGTTTGGCATAAACACAACCCTATCCTGCCTGTACGCCTTACCGATGGGGCGAACCTCAACCCTTCCGGCCAGATCTGGCGCCGCTTTCATCTGGGCGAGTGGGAATATAAGCAGGACCCGGAAACGCTCGACGATTACGAGGCCCGGCAGTTCTGAAGGCCAATGCTGTCTCCCGGCGCGATCTGCTTTACTTTCCATTATTAACACCCCGTTAAATCGCCGCATTTACAGTTCAGTCGGATGATCACGGCGGCACTCAAAGTGCTCCAGCGTCCTTTGCGCGTCTGAAAAGACGCGCGGCGCTGGAGAAGAGCACCGTTATGCGAAGCTGGCTTCGCGATCGAACATGGGGTGTGACCGGTCCGCGATGGCAGGCAGAGGCAGATCAGGCGACAGAATAGAACCGTCCTTCAGCGGCCGCCCGGCACGCGACGATGACGAATTCTCGCTCGATGCCGACGATCGCATTGCCGGAGGCCGATCCCAGCGCCGCGGCGGCTCGAAACCCCCGCCGCAACGTGCAGCCCCCCG
>NZ_JALBGX010000212.1:0-8210 GCF_023006465.1 Rhizobium sp. PRIMUS64
GCCCTCGTGCTCGGCCGCAATGCCCATGGCGGCTCGGCGCTGCTACGGGCGCTTGCCGCCTTTCCCCTGGTGCTGCCCCTGGTCCATGCCGAAAGCCCGGTCGAAACACTTTCGGTGGACGATGTGGCGGAAGCCGTGTCGCGGGCAGTCTCCGGCGGCCTTCCTTCAAAGGATATCGATCTCGCCGCCAATGAAGTCCTGACGCTCGCCGATCTCGTTCGCCTGCACCGGCAGTGGCTGGGCCTGCCGCCCGCCCGCGTCTTCGCCCTGCCCCCCTGGCTGGCCAGGCCAGTGACGTGGCTGGCCGATCTATCGGGCCTGCTCGGCTGGCGTTCGCCGCTGCGTTCGACAGCGCTGACAGTGATCTCGGAAGGCGTGCAAAGCTCGAAAGCAGGAAGCGGCCTCGTCGCGACACCCGCGGCCGCAGCGCTCTCGGCCAATCCCTCCGGCGTCCAGGATCTCTGGTTTGCCCGGCTCTATCTCCTGAAGCCACTCGTCATATCGGGCCTATCCGTCTTCTGGCTGCTGTCCGGTCTGATCCCGCTGCTGGCACTGGAGAAGACGTCTGCTCACTTCTTGCCGTTCATGCCTCAGGCCTCGGCAACGGCGCTGACGCTTGCGACCTGCCTGACCGACGTCGTCCTCGGTGCCGCCGTCCTTGTCCGTCCCCTGGCGAAACGCGCCCTTCTCGGCATGCTGGCCGTATCGCTCGCCTATCTCGCCGGCGCCAGCCTGCTCGAAACCGCGCTCTGGCTTGATCCGCTCGGCCCCCTCGTCAAGGTGCTGCCGTCGATCCTGTTGACGCTCACCGCACTTGCCACCCTGGATGAACGCTGATGCTTGAAGAATGGCTGCTGCTCGCCCATGTCATTGGCGCGACCGTACTCTTCGGCACCGGCGCCGGCATCGCCTTCTTCATGGTGATGGCGCACCGGACGCGCGATCCCAGACTGATTGCCCATGTCGCCGGCACCGTCGTCATCGCCGACACGATCTTCACCGCGACCGCGGCCATCCTCCAGCCGGTGACCGGCTATCTGCTGGCCCGATCGATCGGCTGGGACCTGTCGGAGGGCTGGATTGCGCTGTCGCTGCTGCTCTATGTCGTCACCGGCCTGTTCTGGCTGCCGGTCGTCTGGATCCAGATCCGGCTGCGCGACCTCGCCCGCGCCGCAGCAGCGGCGGGAAAAGCCCTGCCGCCAGCCTATTTCAGCCTCTACCGCATCTGGTTTGCTTTCGGATTTCCAGCCTTCTTAGCCGTCCTCGGCATTTTCTGGCTGATGCTGACGAAGCCGGCGATCACTCTATTTTAGCATCGGCCAGAGGCTTAGCACCAAGAGTATCGCCATGCTGATATTGAACCACTTCAACCGCACCGGATCGGAAAGCCATTCCCTCAGCGCCGAGCCGAAGCCTGCCCAGGTCGAAACGCTGGGCACATTGACCGCCGCGAAGGCGAGACCGACGATCAGCACGCTCACGAGGTAGAGTTGCGGATTGGTATAGGTCGCCATCGCCGTGACCGCCATCACCCAGGCTTTCGGATTGACCCACTGGAAGGCAGCGGCCGACAGGAAGGACATCGGCTCGACGCCGCTCCTGCCTTCGCTGAGCGAGCGCGACGAGGCGATCTTCCAGGCGATCCAGACGAGATAGGCGCCGCCCGCAAATTTCAGCGCGGTATAGACCACAGGCACCGTGTGCAGCAGCGCGCCGAGCCCAAGGCCGACGCCGATGAGCAGCGAGAAGAAACCGACGCCGATGCCGAACATATGCGGAATCGTCCTGCGGAAGCCGAAATTCACGCCCGATGCGAAGAGCATCATATTGTTCGGCCCCGGCGTGATCGAGGTCGTGAAGGCAAACAGAACGAGAGCGAGAAATGTATCCAGCGGCATGCGACCTCCCGAAGCCAGCTTTTCCGCGGCCTGTTTATTTAGGTCAGCATAACTGTCCTAAACCGCCGATACCATTGCATCATTGTCATGGTGACAGGATTACTTGAAAGATGGCGACCCGGCCCAATCTCTTGCCGACTGTATAATTCCTTAGATCGGCACCGATTTAAGGATAAAATCATGCAGCAATTCAGAGTGCTACAGCGTCCACCTCAAGGACGCGCGGCGCTGTAGGAAGAAACCCATGCAGAACGACCCGATTCCATCGATCACATTTCCGAACGGCACTGAGGTGCCGGCCCTCGGCCAGGGCACCTGGGCCATGGGCGAGGATGCCGGCCATGCCAAGGCCGAGATCGAAAGCCTCAAGGCCGGCATAGATCTCGGCATGACGTTGATCGACACCGCTGAAATGTACGGCGACGGCGGCGCCGAGGAGATCGTCGGTCAGGCGATCAGGGGACGGCGCGACGAGGTCTTCATCGTCAGCAAAGTCTATCCCTGGAATGCCAGCCTGAAAGGCACGGTCGAAGCCTGCGAGCGCAGTCTCGAACGGCTGGGCACCGACCGCATCGATCTCTATCTGCTGCACTGGCGCGGCAACTATCCGCTCACTGAGACCGTCGCGGCCTTCGAAACGTTGAAGGCATCGGGCAAGATCGGCGCTTGGGGCGTCTCTAACTTCGACACCGACGACATGGAGGAACTGCTTAGAGTGCCCGACGGCGCCAAGGTCGCCGCCAACCAGGTGCTCTATAACCTTTCCCGCCGTGGCATCGAATTCGATCTGCTGCCCTGGTGCCAGAGCCGCGGCATTCCCGTCATGGCCTATTCGCCGATCGAACAGGGAAATATCCTGCACCATCCCGAACTGATCCGCATCGCCAAGGCCTATCAGGCGACACCCGCCCAGCTGGCGCTCGCCTTCCTGCTGGAACGCGACGGCGTCATCGTCATCCCGAAGACCTCGAATGCCGAACGCGCGGCAGAAAACCGCGACTGCGTCTCGCTCGATATCACCGATGAGGACTGGGATGCCCTCGACGCCACCTTTCCGCCGCCGGCAAGAAAAAAACCGCTGGAGATGCTCTAAGCGAGCCCGATGAAATTTCGCCATAAAGCTGAATAAAAAGGGTAGTCAGTTATCATCGTGGAATGCGGTACAGGGATGGTTCGTGGCCTAATTCCCATATTGCTGAGCCTTAGCGGCAGCCTCGTCGCGACGGCGCATGCCGACAGCGTAAAGAGAGATAGCTATCGGGTCAGATATGCCCTGTTGCTGGAGAGTGGCCAGAAAATCCTCTCTGAAACAACCTGCAAGCTTCGCGAGAATTGTGTGGTCTACGGCGCCAGTGGCGGCGACATGCAGATCACCATCAATTTGGGCAATGAAAACACCAATCGCGACGACATCCGGATTCACTGCATTTCATACAATTGCGTCTTCGGTGAAGATAAGCCGATATTACGTCAGCAAGGGGAAACGCATTTCCGGATCTATCGCGGCGAAAGGGCCAACGGCCTGGAGATGAGAAATAGGCCGTTAGTCGGCGACCTGATCGTCAAGCATGACTGGATCGATCCGCGCACGTCGCCGGTGAACGAGAAGATTTGAAACGGACGCCGAAACCGGCGTCCGCCTGCGAAACGAGCTTACATGCCCGGGCTGTAATCTTTACATGCCCTGCACGCCGCGGTTCATCGCCGCGATGCCGGTACGGCAGACCTCGATGAGGCCAAGCGGCTTCATGATCGCCACGAACTGATCGATCTTCGACGATTTGCCGGTGATCTCCAGAATGAAGTGACCGACCGTCGCATCCACCACCTTGGCATGGAAGGCATCGGCAAGGCGCAGGGTCTCGGCGCGCATTTCGCCCTCGCCGATCACCTTGACCAGTGCCACTTCGCGCTCGATCGGCCGGTCCTGGCCGAGTTCGCGGGCACGCACCGTCAGGTCGACGACGCGATGCACCGGCACGATGCGCTCGAGCTGCGCCTTGATCTGCTCCAGCACCTGCGGTGTGCCGCGTGTGACGACGGTGATGCGGGAAAGATGCGCCTGATGCTCGGTCTCGGAGACCGTCAGGCTCTCGATATTGTAGCCGCGGCCGGAAAACAGGCCGATGACCCGGGCAAGAACCCCCGGTTCGTTGTCGACGAGAACCGAAAGCGTGTGGCTTTCGACAGCCGCCGTTTCCGGCGAAATGAAGTAAGCGGAGCCCGTGGGCTGTAGGTGAGCGTTCATGTCCTTGGTCCCTTCCCTTATTAGACGAGCGCGCGGCCCTTGGCGTCGATCGCATTGGCGACCGCTTCGTCGGTGGCCTCGTCCGGCAGCAGCATTTCGTTATGGGCCTTGCCCGAGGGGATCATCGGGAAGCAGTTGGCGAGATTAGCGACGCGGCAATCGAAGATGACCGGCTTTCTGACCTCGATCATCTCGAGAATGGTGTCGTCGAGCGCATCCGGCTTTTCGCAGCGCAGGCCGACGGCGCCATAGGCTTCCGCCAGCTTGACGAAGTCAGGCATCGCCTCCGTATAGGAGTTCGACAGGCGGTTGCCGTGCAGCAGCTGCTGCCACTGGCGCACCATGCCCATATACTGGTTATTCATGATGAAGATCTTGATCGGCGCATCGTGCTGGATCGCCGCCGACATTTCCTGGATGCACATCTGGATCGAGGCATCGCCGGCAATGTCGATGACGAGGCTGTTGGGATGGGCGATCTGCACGCCCAGCGCGGCCGGCAGGCCGTAGCCCATCGTGCCGAGGCCGCCCGAGGTCATCCAGCGGTTCGGCTGTTCGAAACCGAAGAACTGTGCCGCCCACATCTGGTGCTGGCCGACCTCGGTGGTGATATAGGTATCGCGGTCCTTGGTGTGGGCGAAGAGCCGCTCCAGCGCATATTGCGGCATGATGACGTCATTGCTCTTCGTATAGGCAAAGGAGTTGCGTGCCCGCCAGCGGGCGATATCGGTCCACCAGTCGTCCAGGCGACCCTTTTCCGGTTTCTTCGGCAGTGCCCGCCACAGGCGGACCATGTCTTCGAGGACATGGCCGACATCGCCGCGGATGCCGATATCGACGCGGACATTCTTGTTGATCGAGGATGGATCGATATCGATATGGATCTTCTTCGAGTTCGGCGAAAAGGCATTGAGACGGCCGGTGATGCGGTCGTCGAAACGGGCGCCGATGCAGACCATGACGTCGCAGTCATGCATCGCCATGTTGGCCTCGTAGGAGCCGTGCATGCCGAGCATCTTCAGCCAGTTCTTGCCGGAAGCCGGATAGGCACCGAGGCCCATCAGCGTCGAGGTAATCGGGAAATCGGTGAGCTCGACCAGCTCGCGCAGCAGCTTGGAAGCTTCGGGGCCGGAATTGACGACGCCGCCGCCCGAATAGATGACTGGACGGCGCGCATTCGCCATCAGCTCGATCGCCGCATGGATCTGGTTGAGGTCGCCCTGGATCTTCGGCTGGTAGCTCTTCTGGATCGTGTAGTCGGCGGGCGGCGTGTAGGTGCCGGTCGCAAACTGCACATCCTTCGGAATATCGACGACGACAGGTCCCGGACGGCCGGACTGGGCGATGCGGAAAGCCTCGTGAATGACGGCGGCGAGCTCGTTGACGTCCTTGACCAGCCAGTTGTGCTTGGTGCAGGGACGGGTGATGCCGACCGTGTCACATTCCTGGAAAGCGTCGGAGCCTATCAGCGAGGTCGGAACCTGGCCGGTCAGGCAGACGAGCGGGATCGAATCCATCAGCGCGTCCTGCAGCGGCGTGACCGCATTGGTGGCGCCCGGACCCGAGGTGACCAGCATGACGCCGACCTTGCCGGTTGAGCGGGCGTAACCTTCAGCCGCGTGGCCTGCCCCCTGCTCGTGGCGGACGAGGATGTGCTTGACATCCTCCTGCTGGAAGATCTCGTCGTAGATCGGCAGGACCGCGCCGCCGGGATAGCCGAAGATATGTTCGACGCCGTTGTCCTTCAGCGCCTTGAGAACGATCTCCGCTCCCGTCATCCGATTGCCTGCCGCCTGATTGTCCGTGCTCATCTGTCTGTTCCGTTTGATGCTGGGATTGCGTTTGTGGCCGGAAGCCCGAATTTCGGGCATAAAAAAAGGCCCCGGAGGAGCCTGTCATCTAGCGCATGGGTGGCTATCGCCGGATGGTTACACCATCCTGCCCATGCGCTTTCCCACCACGATAAGAGCCGTTGCGATTTTCATGGTCGGAAGTGATAGACAGAAAATTTCGCAGCGTCAACGCATGCCGCAATAAAAAACTCCCGGCTCCCCGCATCCCTAAAATCCATGGCCGGAAGGATTTGTTAAAGGAAGGGCTTTATTCTCGCTTCCCATTGCAGGAGTAGGCCCTTTGCTTAACAACGACTTGCACGCGTCTAGTAAGGCGGGTGAACAGGATCGCCGCGATGGCCATACACCGGGGAACCGCTTTCTCGGCCGCGTCGTTGCATGCAGCGGTTCGCGGGCGACCATCGCCGCCGTCGCCGAACAGGGCGGCACCGATCTGACGGAACTGTGGTCCGTGGGCCGGTTGATTTCGATCAGCGTCGGCCGCAACCGCGTCGTCGCCCTCGTCTATCAGATGAACACCGGCAGCCATGCCTGGGGCGAAGGCGAAGACAATACATTCAGGATCGAGACGGAACTGCTCGGCGAAGTCCGTGTCGACGAGGACGGGCGCGAGGAATTCTCGACCGGCATCTCGCGTTATCCCTATCTCGGCGCCATCGCCCACCGCATCCGATCCGCCGACCTGATGCGCATCTACGACGCCGGCGAGGGTACGACCGCCGTTATCGGCAAGCTGACGCAGGACGAAAGCATCGATGCGGCGATCCACATCCCCTCAATGCTTTCCAAGCATTTCGCCGTCGTCGGTTCCACCGGCGTCGGCAAGTCGACGGCTGTCTCGCTGCTCCTGCACAAGGCGATCGCGGCGGATCCGAAGCTGCGCGTGCTGATCCTCGATCCGCATAATGAATTCGCGGCCGCCTTTCCCGAGCACGCCGTCACCATCGATACCGATACGCTCGACCTGCCCTTCTGGTTGATGCGGCTGGAGGAATTTGCCGAGGTCGTGTTTCGCGGCCGCCCGCCGGTGCCCGAAGAGCTCGACATGTTGCGCGATATCCTGCCGGAGGCCAAACGCGCCTTCCGCGGCAGCGACAACTCGCTGGTGCGCCGCACGACCGAAAAGAGTTCGATCACCGCCGATACGCCGGTCCCCTACCGTATGGCCGATCTCCTGGCGTTGATCGACGAGCGCATCGGCCGCCTGGAAGGCCGCTCGGAAAAGCCCTTCCTGCGGTCGCTGAAGATGCGCCTCATCGCTGCGATCAACGATCCGCGCTATCACTTCATGTTCTCCAACAACACGATCAGCGACACGATCACCGAAACCATCGCGCAGATCTTCCGCATCCCCGGCGAGAACCGGCCGATCTGCACCTTCCAGCTTGCCGGCATCCCCTCAGAAGTCGTCAATTCGGTCGCTTCCGTGCTCTGCCGCATGGCCTTCGAGGTGGCGCTGTGGAGCGAGGGCGCCATCCACATGCTCGTCGTCTGCGAGGAAGCGCACCGCTACATCCCCTCCGATCCGAGCCTCGGCTTCGTGCCGACGCGCCAGGCGATCGCCCGCATCGCCAAGGAAGGCCGCAAATACGGCGTCTCGCTCGGCATCATCACCCAGCGGCCGGGCGAACTCGACCAGACGATCCTGTCGCAGTGTTCGACGCTCTTTGCCATGCGCCTCGCCAACGACCGAGACCAGGAAATCATCCGCTCGGCCATTCCGAATTCGTCGATCTCGACGACGAGCTTCATCTCCTCGATCGGCAACGGCGAGGCGATCGCTTTCGGCGAGGCGATCAGCGTGCCGATGCGCATGCGCTTTTCCCGCGTCGACGAAAACCTCCTGCCGAAGGCCAGCAGCGCCAACAGCAAGCAGAGCGAGGAAGATCCGGATACGGTCGATCTGCGCAAGATCGTCACCCGCATGCGGGCGGTGACGGTCGGACCCGACATTTCGAATTTTCAGCAGAGCTATGCCGCGTCCGTGGCAAGCTTGGACGAGGCTGATCCGGCCGACGAGGATCTCGACGCCAAGCCGTACGCGCCGCCCGCCTCCACCGCTGCGCCGCTCGAAACCTATCGGCGGGAACTGCTGCCGCAAACGCTTCGGCGGGGTTTTCTGCGCCGGGCTTCGCCTATGATCTGAGCTCTCCTTCTGAGTTTATGCGGCGGATTGACGCACAACTCTCGCGATGATATTCATATCCATCC
>NZ_JALBGX010000213.1:0-7753 GCF_023006465.1 Rhizobium sp. PRIMUS64
GGTGGCGGCAAAGTCCATGCCGGCGACGATCGTGCCCGCCGCAATCGAGCCGCCGATGATCGATACATCGCCGGCGCCGAGGAGCTGGCCGGTGATGTCAGTGTTGCCGGAAAGCGCGATCGCGCCATGACCGGTGATGGCCGTTGCACCGATATTGGTGGCGGAAGCCGAGAGATTGCCTGCCGCAAGCAGGGTGCCGGCATCGATGTCGCCGCCGGCGGCAAGGGAGAGATCGCCGCTCTGCGTCAGCACGATATTGCCGCCGGCCGCATCGGTCGCGGCAAAGTCGATGCCGGCGATGATCGCATCGGCTGCGATGGCCGAGCCGGTGAGGCCGATGTTGCCGCCACTGAGGATCTGACCGCTGACGTCAGTGGCCGCGTTGATCGCGATGGCGCCATGCGCGATGACGCTCTGGACCGTCAGCGCCGCTGATGTGACCGACGTATCGCCGGCCGACAGGAGCGCGTCGACATCGACGGCGCCGCTGCCGGCGGCAAGCTGAATGTCGCCGGCCCCCGATAGAACCGTGCTGCCATTTGACGCCGCATTCGTCGCAGCGATGTCGAGGCCCGAGACGACCGTATCGGCCGAGATCGAACGGCCTGAAGCCGTGACGTTGCCCTGCGCCAGCATATCGCCGGAGATGCCGATATCGGCGCCGGCGGCAAGCGTGATGTCATTGCCGCTGACAAGCGAGGCTGCGGCGATCGAGCCTGACGTGGCGGTGATGGAGAGCGCCCCTGTGCCCTTTACCGCATCGCCGACCTGAATATCACCCGACGTGCTGGACAGGGTGAGCGCATTGCCGGCGATTACGCTGCCGGCGGCAATGCCGGCACCCGACGACATCAGGACGTTGGCGGCGCTGTTGGCCTCTCCGCCGACACTCAACAGGCCGCTGCCGCTCGAAAGCAGGATGTCGCCGTCGGCGGCGACCGTATCCAGGGTAATTCCCTGATCCGCCTGAACGGCGACCTTTGCTTTCGACGCCACTTTGGCGGCCGTCACCTTCGCCTTCGAGGAGATAGAAACGCCCTGCTGGCCGGAGACGTTGCCGAGCGAGATCTTGCCGTCGGCCGACAGCGACAATTCGTTGGTGTTTGCCGCAAGATTGCCGCTCATGCGCACGCCGGCGCCCTTTTCGGTGACGACGATCTTGATGCGGTCGGCCTGCATGGCGCCGAGGGCTGTGCCGTCGATCGCATATTCCGGTGTGCCGGAGATCGGAGCGAGCGCCTGGGAATTGCCCGTCGCGTAGTCGAAGTTGGATGCACCCGCCGTCACGCGCAGGTCCTTGCCATAGACCGGGCCGTTGACGTGGACCGCGCGCGAGACGATGTCGAAGAGATCGACCGCGCCGGGCCCGGCAGCGAAGTTGCCGCCGTTCGGTCCAATGGTGACATCCCCGCCATTGACGATAAAGCCGTTGAGCTTGCCATCGGCCCCAATCTGCGGCGCGCCTGTGGTCAGCGTTGCATGCGGCGTGTTGATGAAGCCGCAGCCATCGCAGGTGATGCCGTTCGGATTGGCGATGACGACATCCGCCCGGCCGCCGAACACCTCGGTCGGGCCGTTCAAAGCCGAGCGATTGCCGCTGGTCACCTCGTTGAGGATGACCGATGCCGGAGCAGAATTATTCAGATTAGGATTGCCCGGCGTGACGCCGCCGAGATTGGAATTGCCGATCTCGCCCTTGTAGTTGTTCAGGATGAGGCCCGGCGTGCCGACGTTGAAATTGTCGTATTTGTTATGCGACAAGCCGGTTGCATTCGGGGTGACGATGTCGATCAGCGGCACGCCGTTCGGGGCGGCGCCGACGCCCGGCTGGTTGGCGGCGGGCGCGGCGCCGCTTGCCGACACAGATTGGGCATTGGCAAGCATCGGCTGAAACACGAGCAAACTGCTCAGCAGGAGCGCGAGCGATTGCCGGGCGAGACGTGCCAGCCTGCGACTAGGTCTTCCATTTGCTCCGGCGACGCCACATGTTGTCGTCGACTTGCACCGCTCTTCGCTCATCACTGCCTTCCGCGACCTAAATCCATGCGGCGGATAAATCCCGCATTAGTTGCAATTTCCTAGCTGACCGAAACCATAGCCGTTGATGACGGTCAACTTCTGCCTGTGCTTGAGGTAAATGCAATCCGAACAAAATGGACGCGATTTGGCGCGTCCCCGTGGGCGTCCGGCGTGCCTAGTCCCCGAACTTCTTGAACGTGATGGAGGAATAGGCTCCCGGAAGAACTTCCCTCATGACCTCGCGCTCGGCCTGGCTTGCTTCCTGCCCAACCACGACGGGGTGGGTCTTCGTCCCCTGCACACGGAAGTATCCGGCATCGACGATCTGGCCCTCGCCAATCGTAATCTTGCTCGCACCTTCCAAGGCGCTGATGTAGCTGAACAGTCCGCCATGATCGCCGCCAGCCTCGAGCGTCATCGTTCCGTTTGGCGAAGACATCTGACAGGAGGCGTAGGTCACGACATAAGTACCGGGCGCGATCGGATGCAAAACGCGTTCGTACTCCTTCGCGTTGCCGACAGGGTTCAGGAGATTGCCGTTTATATCCGCCGGCTTGCTTTGCTCAGGCAATAGCCATTTGAAACCGCTCCAGACATCTTCAGGAGCAGCCACCTTGTCAGGTTCGCCGTCGACGAGCTTGCGGAGACGAATTTGGCCGGCACATTGCATGGGGCCGAACAAGCCGGGATAGATAAAGCGCGCCAGGATCAACGCGCCTTTTTGTTTTCTTTCGTTCAGAATCTCAGTGGATTTTGCCACTCTTTCGCTGGCGACCATCGCGGGATCTTTTGCCCCGCCGCATGAAGCCAGCAGCACCGCTATGACGCTCAATCCCGCAGCCGCAAAAAGCCTTTTGTTCATACGAAATTTCTCCATTTCGATTGGGACAGGGGATTCAAACCCCGGCGAGGCCCGGTTGCCATCCTCTTTCGGGTTCGACAATATGACTGCTGCATCGCAGGACTATTTCTGGGTGAGCCACGTCTTCACATTGCGTGTGAAGGATTTCGACAATCGCTGCGCCATGATGTCAGGCGCCCCTGACGTCGTCGCCGCGTTGATCGCAACCGCGACGATCACGCCGTAGCCGCTCCCGCGCATGGAGAGATCTTCGCCATGGATGTTTTGCGCTTCGGCGATCAGTTGCCCGGTCTTGGCGTCTTCCAGCCGGACGGTCCCATCGATCATGCTGTCATGCCCGCCGATGATCCGCGCCTGCTTGGTGGTGACATCGAAGACGTGCAGCGTCACGACCAGCCTGCCGCGCGTGGGTCCGCCGGGCACGCCGATCAACTCCTTGGCCATCGTCGCCTGAAGCGTGCGAACCGCCTCCTGGACCTGCTGGTCCGGCTTGTCGCCGAAACCGAATGTCTTGACGTCGGGGGCCAACTCAATCCGGATTTCGCGCACCGAGGTTCGTTGAAGGGCCGCAATTAGCCGGGGATCGGTCGTCGTGACGCAGGACGCAAGTGTCGCCGCCAGAAGGAGAAGGGTTAGAAAACGCACGATACGCATAGAGAAACTCCGGGATTCAGGCATAGGGTTCGAGTGTCAGCGAAATTCAGTTCCTGTTGTCCGACGACGATGCAGGCTTGGCCTTGGCGTCGAGATGCTTGTAGAGCTCGGTCAACTGGGACTTGGGCGCGAGGCACCCTTTCGATTTGGCAATGCTGGTCAGGACATTGTTCCTGTTGCGCAACGCATCGATCTCGACCTTTTCGGGGGATTTCGGATCCATGAAAAACAGCGCAGGCAGAAACAGCAGGACGCCGGTCGCGCCGAGGACGATATTCTTGCCCTGCGCGTCCGTCCGCTCCTTCACTGTCGACGTGATCTGCCGTTCGTTCGCCTCGAATTCACGCGCGATGCCGGCACAATCGAACGCGCTGTCGGTCGGGTTGGTCGAAGCGACCGGCCGGGCCTCCCGGCCGGCGCAGCCGGCAAGCGAGATGGAAAGGGCAAGGATCAGCGCTGTCGATGTCGAAAAGGTCTGAGTGAGATCATTCTTCGAAATATTGCCGGTGGTCATTTTTGCTTCCGTTACCAATGAGTGGATGCGCTGAAATAAAAGAGCCCGCCGTCGACCTGGTCGAGGCTGCTTGCAACGATGTCGGAATAGCCGAGGTCGGCGCTGATATTGCCGCCGACAGCGCGGATACCGGCCGTCCAGCTGGCGAGATCGCCCCCCGTCATGTCGAAGCGTTTTTGCGAATAGACATGGCCGTAGTCCAGGCCGAGGTAAGGGCGCAGCTCGCCGAGGACCTTCGCGACTGCATCGCCGCTTTCGTTGGATTTCGTTCTCCAGACGATCTCGTTGTGGCTGAACATGCCGTTATTGCCGAACAGCACGCTTTCGCGCGTGCCGCGGACATTGCTGTAGCTGCCAAGCGAGATCTGCTCCGCGCCAAGGAGATTGTCGGGGGAATATTGACCGCTGAGCAGCGAGGTCAGCTCGAGCTGCCTACCGGCCAGCGTGAACGGCTGCGTCACGCTGATCGTAGCGTTGAACTTTGAAAATCGCGGATCGGCGTTGCCGGCGCCGGGATCGCCCGGTTCCACGGCATCGAAGAGACCGAGCCCCTTGTCGTAGCTGGCATCGAACACCCAGATGCCGCCGAACATGCGGCGGGAATGGGAAATACCGATCTCGCCGACCGTATAGCGGCGGCTGCCGACCTCGATCAGATTGCCGAGCAGGAAGTTGTTCGTCTGTTTATAGGTCAGGCTGCTGCGGACAGTCGTGATCGAATCCTTGTCGCGCAAGACGACGCGATCAATGCCGAGACCTGCCTGCCCTGAGTTGCCCGAGGTTTCGAGCGATGAGAAATTTCCTTCGACCGCACTTTCATATTGGTACCAGGAGCCGTTCAGCGAGACAGTGGAGTAACCGTAGGGGACGCTGACGCTGCCAGAATAGCTGTTGCCATATCCCTTTCCGTCATTGCGCCACGGATAGTCCGGACCGCTATGCTCGTATGAAAAGTTCCACTGATCGTTGATATCAAGCAGGTCGTCCAAGCCCAGCGATGCCGAGCTCCGGGAAAAACCGGTGCTTTCCTGCCCCATATTGTTGTTGCCGAGGGAGACATGCCAGGGTCGGCCCGGGCGGTTTTCGATATTCAGGATCGACGTTCCGTCGTTGGGACCGGGCAGCATGGCGGATTTGGCGTCGTTGGCCTGCAGCCGGTTCATCTGGTCGAGCCCCTGCTCGATATCGCGGATATTGACGACCCGGCCGATCAGGCCCGGAAAGGCTGTCGCCAGCGAACCGCTGCCGACGACTTTCTGGCCATTGAGATAGATGTCCGAGAGCGTGCCTTCGACGACGAGCAGGCGGAGGATCCTGGTCTTGGCGATATCCTGCTGCGGCACATAGGCCCGCGAGGTCACATAGCCATGATCGATATAGAGGTGCGTGACATCGCGCAGCACCGCATTGATCTCGGCGAGGCCGACGCATCGGTTGCCGTAAGGTGCGGTCACCTTGCCGATCTCCTGTGCCGATAGCAGGTTTGCCCCATCGATCTCGACACGCGTGATGTCGAAACAGGCGCCATTTCCGGGGCCTGCGGGCAAAGATCCGTTTTCCCCATCCGCGCTGCCGCCCGGTGTGGCACGGCGAAGCGCATCCAGCCGCTGCGACTGCGTCTGCTCTTCCTGGCGGCGGTTAAAATCGTCGGCCGGCGATTGTGCGTGGGCGGAAGCGGCACCGATCATGAGGACGGCGCCGACAACCAGGGAGGATCGAATGTCTGTCGTCATCTTGAAATTCGGCTACTTCACGGCAGTGGGCTGGAGTTCGTCGAGGGCCGGCTTCAGCCCTTTCAGCGAGAAACGGATATTGACGTCCTGGCCGTTCATCAGCCGCACCAGCCCTTCAGCACTAGAGCCTTTCTTCAGCGCCGCGGCCGTCTTCGTATCCAGCGCCTGCTGCGCCCAGCATCCGGACTGGTTGCAATTGCGATAGTCGAGTTTGGCGACCGGCTTACCATCGGCTTTGATTGACAGGCCGGAGGGCAGGAAGACGTTGAGCGGCAGAAGGGCGGTCAGCATCAGCCGCGGCTTGCCCTTGTCGCCCTTGCCCTTTTCGCCCTTGCCCTGGGAACCGGCCGGCGAAGCTGCGATCGCCAACGTCAGGATATTGACGGGTTTGCCGTCTTTGGTGACTTGCGCGACCTGGGCGACTTCGCAGGCCTCAGCGCCTGCCGAACCGGTGCAGCGATAATACCAGTCGTCGAATTTCTGGGATTTCATGGTCGGCGCCGGTTGAGCGGGCGCCTGCACCTGTTCCGGTCCTTGATCGGCCGGAACAGGTGATTGCGAAGAAGCCGGGTTGGCACAAGCAATGAATATCAAAACAGGGGCGATAGTCGGACGAGTCCGCTTCATGCCGATTCTCAAAAATTTTCTCATTGAAAATACAACTTCAGGAAGATTTTATTCGCGTGTAAAGCCGTATCGCTACAATCCGTCATTTAGTCAACCTAAGCGTGTCAGCACGGTAAAGTTTCCGTTAGATATTTACTTCACGTTCTGGGAGATTAAGTCTTGCCTTGGCTGAGACTCGCCCTCAACGAATTCGCCAAGAGATTTCAACGCTCGAATAAAACCGATTGGCGAGGACCATGAGACGACGCGCAACTTACGCGAAGCTGTCCACCTGCCCGTTTGCATTGAAAATTCGACAGATGAACGGATAGGATGAATAATTCCGCACTATCCACACTGCTGCGAAGTCTTGAAAAGATGAGCCTCGTTCCTTCGAAGAAAAGAGCCGCTCCGGCATCTGCGTTTTTCTCGATGCTCCTCACAAATACAGAGATGTATTTTAGAAATTCATTGCACCCACGGTTGCTACTGTTATTCTTCTCGAAAAGGAGAGGACAGCCGCATGGCAAAACGGCAACGACGAGGGCAGCCCGGAACAGAACCCGCAGACGACATTCGGGAAAACCTGGTCAAGACACGAATCGGCGGCGATCTCTCGTCCTTCATGAAGGGCGATCCAGACCCATAAATCATCCATAGCCATCGTCGCGCCGGGTCGGTCGCAGAATTGTCATTTTCAGGATGACATCAGGCCCGTTCTCTGCGAAAAAGAGCGCGATGAGAGACAGGGGCGTTCGTCGAAAGACGGGCTGAGAAGCACCCTTCGAACCTGAACCGGATAATGCCGGCGGAGGGAGTCGCTCGGGGTCGCGGCTTAGCCCGCACGAACCGCCCCGTGCCCGCCCCCGCCTGAAAGGGGCCATATGCAGACCAGGACCACACCAGGAGCGATGCTGAAGGCGATGCGGGAAAAGCCGCCGCTCGTTCAGTGCATCACCAATTACGTCGCCATGAACATTGCCGCAAATGTTCTGCTTGCATCCGGCGCCTCGCCCGCCATGGTGCACGCCGCTGAGGAAGCCGGCGAATTCGCCGGGATCGCCAGCGCGCTGACAATCAATATCGGCACGCTGTCGACGCAATGGATCGACGGCATGCAGGCGGCGGCGAAGGCCGCGACATCAGCCGGCAAGCCCTGGGTGCTCGATCCGGTCGCGCATTATGCGACGGCTTTCCGCCGCAACGCGGTCGCCGACCTCCTGGCGCTGCGTCCGACCATCATCCGCGGCAACGCCTCCGAAATCATCGCCCTGGCCGGCGGAGAGAGCCGCGGCCTGGGCGTCGACAGCCGCGACCCGGTCGAACAGGCGGAAGGTTCTGCGCGATGGCTGGCTGAGCGTCAGC
>NZ_JALBGX010000214.1:0-7706 GCF_023006465.1 Rhizobium sp. PRIMUS64
CCGGTGCCGGGGCAGCGGCCTCCGCTTCGCCGAAGGTGACCGTGCAGTTGCGGCCGGCCGCCTTCGCCGCATAGAGCGCCCGGTCGGCGGCCGAGATCAGTTTGTCGATATTGGCTTCGATCGAGGAGGCAAGCGCGATGCCGATGCTGACCGTGACCGGAACGATCGCTTCGCCGGTGCTCACGGGAAGACGGCAGAATTCGGTGCGGATCGCTTCGGCGATCGCCTCGGCTTCCGTCTGGTCCGTGACCGCGGCGAAGGCGGCGAATTCTTCGCCGCCCATGCGGCCGAAGATGTTGTTTGGAATATACTGGCGGGCCATCCGCGCGAATGCGGTCAGCACTGCATCGCCGGATTGGTGGCCGAAACGGTCGTTGACACGCTTGAAATGGTCGAGATCGAAGAGCATCACCGCGACCTGGCGCTGGTCGTCATGGGCCTTTTCCTGGATGCCGTCGAAATAGCCGAGCAGGCCGCGGCGGTTGAGCACGCCGGTCAGCGAATCAGTCAGGGTGAGCGCACGCAGGTGCCGTTCGGAGCGCTCCATGATCAGCCGGCAGGTGAACGCGAAGGCGATTGTGAGCAGGAAGGCGCTGGCCATGGCGGAGGCGCCGCCGAGATTGGTCGCTTCGATATCGCTCGGCAGCGTCAGCGCCATCATCAGCGCTGAGCCGAAGCACAGGCAGCCCTGGATGACGAACACGCCCATCAGCTTGACGCGGGTACGCTCGCGGCGCATGTCGCCGGCGGCGACCGCCATAGCAAGTGCCGTCGCACCTGTCGCTGAAGCAAGGTTATAGAGCACCACCCGGTTTGAATAATCGCTGTTGACCCAGGGCAGGAAAACCCCGGCGAGCCAGATGACCGGCGGCAGCAGCGCCCACCATTCGATCCGCTTGCGGTCGAGCGCCAGAAAACCTGCCACCCAGGCGCTCTGGCCGAGCAGCGCGATGGCATTGCCTGCCTCTATGGAAAGCACGCTGGGGATTTCGCCGCGCAGCGCGACCATCGCAAAGCCAATGCCGGTCAGGAGGAAGCCCAAGCCCCAATAGAGATAGGCCTCGTTCCTGACGTTGTGGCGCCAGGCGACGAACAGCACCAAAGCGAGCGTCATGGCCTCGGAACACCAGATAGCGAGACCTGTAGCAATATTGAACACGGCAGCAACCCCTTGTCTGTCGGTTCTCATCCTTGCCGAGGAAGCTCGCCAGTTCCTTAATGTCGCTGCGCTGCGGCATTGTTTCAGGCCGATATCTGCCGGTAGGCTTTCCGTTGGGTAAACGTGTATGAGCACAGTCGAATAGAGTAAGCCTTCCTTCACACTGTCATGGAGAAAAGCCGGGGGAGATCGTACCAAGGGCTCGCCGTTAACAAGCGTTTGGGGGAAAGAGGCTACCAGGAGCCGCCTTGCCCCGCCTTCTTAACGTTATCCTCATGCGTGTCTTGAAGAGGAGGGCCGGGACACTCTATGTAGGGGTAAGACATTTTTCTTTGATTCCCGGCGCCGGCCGGCGAGACGTTGACAAAGGACGCACATGAGAAACCCAGTCGATACCGCAATGGCCCTCGTGCCGATGGTCGTGGAACAGACCAACCGCGGTGAACGCTCCTACGACATCTATTCCCGCCTGTTGAAGGAACGCATCATCTTCCTGACGGGTGCCGTCGAGGACCATATGGCGACGCTCGTCTGCGCCCAGCTACTCTTCCTCGAGGCCGAAAACCCGAAGAAGGAAATCGCCCTCTACATCAATTCGCCCGGCGGCGTCGTCACCGCCGGCATGGCGATCTACGATACGATGCAGTTCATCAAGCCCGCGGTTTCGACGCTCTGCATCGGCCAGGCCGCATCCATGGGCTCGCTGCTGCTGGCGGCCGGCCACAAGGACATGCGTTTTGCCACGCCGAATTCCCGCATCATGGTGCACCAGCCCTCGGGCGGCTTCCAGGGCCAGGCTTCGGACATCGAGCGGCACGCCCGCGATATCCTCAAAATGAAGCGCCGCCTGAACGAGGTCTACGTCAAGCACACCGGCCGCACCTACGAAGAAGTTGAAAAGACGCTCGATCGTGACCATTTCATGGATGCGGACGAAGCCCAGAGCTGGGGCGTGATCGACAAGGTTCTGACGTCGCGCCTCGAAATGGAAGGCGAACAGGCCTAGTAATTAATAGGGATGGTGTTTTTGTCGCCACAGTTCTATCCCATTTGTGATTGAACAGGGGCTTTCATACGGCGACGAAGACGCTAATAGTAACTATTAATGCTATGTTGAATTTTTATGACATAGCATTCGGCATTCGAAGGGGAATTCGTTGCCGCCGGAACCCGGACATGATTGGTTGGGCCCGGTTCGTACCCCCTGAAGCCCTTCTCGGCAAAGGCTCCGGAAACGGAGTGCCGCCAGGAGCTGATAGAGTGGACCGCGATTTCGCCTTGAAATGCGGCGTGCTGGAAGGAAAGTGATATGAGCAAGGTCAGCGGCAGCAACGGCGGCGACTCCAAGAACACGCTTTATTGTTCGTTCTGCGGAAAGAGCCAGCACGAAGTCCGGAAACTGATTGCCGGACCGACCGTCTTCATCTGCGATGAATGCGTCGAATTGTGCATGGACATCATCCGCGAGGAGAACAAGTCCTCGATGGTCAAGTCCCGCGACGGCGTTCCGACGCCCCAGGACATCATCAAGGTCCTCGACGAATACGTCATCGGGCAGCGGCAGGCGAAGAAGATCCTGTCGGTCGCCGTTCACAACCATTACAAGCGCCTGGCGCACGCCTCCAAGAACGGCGAAGTCGAGCTGGCGAAGTCGAACATCATGCTCGTCGGCCCGACCGGCTGCGGCAAGACCTATCTTGCCCAGACGCTCGCCCGCATCATCGACGTTCCCTTCACCATGGCTGATGCGACGACGCTGACAGAGGCCGGTTATGTTGGCGAGGATGTCGAAAACATCATCCTGAAGCTCCTGCAGTCGGCCGACTACAACGTCGAGCGTGCGCAGCGCGGCATCGTCTACATCGACGAAGTCGACAAGATTTCGCGCAAGTCCGACAATCCGTCGATCACCCGCGACGTCTCGGGCGAGGGCGTGCAGCAGGCGCTCCTGAAGATCATGGAAGGCACGGTCGCTTCCGTTCCGCCGCAGGGCGGCCGCAAGCATCCTCAGCAGGAATTCCTGCAGGTCGACACGACGAACATCCTGTTCATCTGCGGCGGCGCCTTTGCCGGCCTCGACAAGATCATCTCTGCCCGCGGCGAGAAGACCTCGATCGGCTTCGGTGCGACCGTCAAGTCGCAGGATGACCGCCGCGTCGGTGAGGTCCTGCGCGAACTGGAGCCTGAAGATCTGGTCAAGTTCGGCCTCATCCCTGAGTTCATCGGCCGTCTGCCGGTTCTGGCGACGCTTGAAGACCTCGATGAGGACGCGCTGATCCAGATCCTCTCCGAGCCGAAGAACGCGCTGATCAAGCAGTATCAGCGCCTGTTCGAGATGGAAGACGTGGAACTGAACTTCCACGAGGACGCTCTGCGCGAAATCGCCCGCAAGGCGATCGTGCGCAAGACCGGCGCCCGCGGCCTTCGCTCGATCATGGAGAAGATCCTGCTCGACACGATGTTCGAATTGCCGACGCTGGAAGGCGTGCGCGAGGTCGTCATCTCCGAGGAAGTGGTGCGCGGTTCGGCCCGTCCGCTTTACATCTATGCCGATCGCCAGGAAGAAAAAGCCAACGCTTCGGCGTGAGCTTGGGCTTTCGTGTGATTATTTTGGGGGCTTGCCATAGGCAGGCCCCTTTCTATTTGAAAAACCATGCGAAGCGCTGCTAGTATTTGCCGGTGGGAACCGACATTGCCTTTGCCGATGTTGCGCAAGGGGTAGTGCTTGGCAATGGTGCAAAGATTCCGTAAGTCTCTTGCTAGCGTTTGTATTTTAGCCGGGTCGGAAGTGGTAAGCGCCGGTCCAGCCACGCGCTTCATAGTGTTGGCGTTCCGTTGTAATAAAGCTGTCACATCCGAGGGACGCGGGCGTTAGCGTGGCTTGAAAAGCGTAGTCAGAACCTCCACTTGTAGCAACAAGTGAGAGTGCCGGCCGGTCCCAAGCGGCCGTGCAGAGAGCCCGGCAACGGGACGATGGAAAGGACATAAAATGACGAAGAAAACGTCTGTAGCGAGCAGCACTGCCTACCCTGTTCTGCCCCTGCGCGACATCGTGGTTTTCCCGCATATGATCGTGCCGCTGTTCGTAGGACGGGAAAAGTCGATCCGTGCGCTCGAAGAGGTCATGGGTTCCGACAAGCAGATCATGCTGGTAACGCAGATCAACGCCAGCGACGACGATCCGGATCCTTCCGCGATCCACAATGTCGGCACCGTGGCGAACGTGTTGCAGCTCTTGAAGCTGCCCGACGGCACCGTGAAGGTTCTGGTGGAAGGCCGCGCCCGCGCCGAGATCGACACCTATACCAGCCGCGAGGATTTCTATGAGGCGCTCGGCCATGTGCTCGAGGAGCCGCATGACGATCCGGTCGAACTGGAAGCTCTGTCGCGTTCGGTCGTCTCCGAATTCGAGAGCTACGTGAAGCTCAACAAGAAGATTTCGCCCGAAGTGGTCGGCGCCGCCAGCCAGATCGACGACTATTCCAAGCTCGCCGATACGGTCGCTTCGCATCTGTCGATCAAGATCACCGAGAAGCAGGAGATGCTGGAGACCACCAGCGTCAAACAGCGCCTCGAAAAGGCCCTCGGCTTCATGGAAGGCGAGATCTCGGTCCTGCAGGTCGAAAAGCGCATCCGCTCGCGCGTCAAGCGCCAGATGGAGAAGACCCAGCGCGAATACTACCTCAATGAACAGATGAAGGCGATCCAGAAGGAACTCGGCGACGGCGAGGAAGGCCGCGACGAGATGAGCGAACTGGAAGAGCGCATCTCCAAGACCAAGCTGTCCAAGGAAGCCCGTGAAAAGGCCGATGCGGAGCTGAAGAAGCTGCGCCAGATGAGCCCGATGTCGGCGGAAGCCACCGTCGTGCGCAACTATCTGGACTGGCTGCTCGGCATTCCCTGGGGCAAGAAGTCGAAGATCAAGGCCGATCTCAACAATGCCGAGAAGATCCTCGAAGCCGATCACTTCGGTCTCGACAAGGTCAAGGAGCGCATCGTCGAATATCTGGCCGTGCAGGCCCGTGCCACCAAGATCAAGGGCCCGATCCTCTGCCTCGTCGGCCCTCCGGGTGTCGGCAAGACTTCGCTCGCCCAGTCGATCGCCAAGGCGACCGGCCGTGAGTATGTCCGCATGGCGCTTGGCGGCGTTCGTGACGAAGCCGAAATCCGCGGTCACCGCCGCACCTATATCGGCTCGATGCCCGGCAAGGTCATCCAGTCGATGAAGAAGGCGAAGAAGTCCAACCCGCTCTTCCTGCTCGACGAGATCGACAAGCTCGGCCAGGATTATCGCGGCGATCCGTCCTCGGCCCTGCTGGAAGTGCTCGATCCGGCGCAGAACATGACCTTCATGGACCACTATCTGGAAGTCGAATACGACCTGTCGGATGTGATGTTCATCACGACGGCGAATACGCTGAATATTCCGGCGCCCCTGATGGACCGCATGGAGATCATCCGTATCGCCGGCTACACCGAGGATGAAAAGCGCGAGATCGCCAAGCGGCACCTGCTGCCGAAGGCCATCAAGGAACATGCGTTGCAGCCGGAAGAATTCTCGGTCAGCGACGACGCCCTGATGGCGATCAGCCAGCAGTACACCCGTGAAGCCGGCGTCCGCAACTTCGAACGGGAACTGATGAAACTCGCCCGCAAGGCGGTCACCGAGATCATCAAGGGCAAGACGAAGGCCGTTCATGTGACGGCTGCCAACATCTCCGACTACCTGGGCGTCCCGCGCTTCCGCCATGGCGAAGCCGAGGGCGAGGATCAGGTCGGCGTCGTGACCGGTCTTGCCTGGACGGAAGTCGGTGGCGAACTGCTGACCATCGAAGGCGTGATGATGCCGGGCAAGGGCCGCATGACGGTCACCGGCAATCTGAAGGAAGTCATGAAGGAATCGATCTCGGCAGCGGCCTCCTATGTCCGCTCGCGCGCCGTCGATTTCGGCATCGAGCCGCCGCGCTTCGACAAGAGCGACATCCACGTGCACGTGCCGGAAGGCGCGACGCCGAAGGATGGCCCCTCGGCCGGCGTCGCCATGGCAACTGCGATCGTCTCGATCATGACAGGCATCCCGGTGGATAGGCATGTGGCCATGACCGGTGAAATCACCCTTCGCGGTCGTGTGCTGCCGATCGGTGGTCTCAAGGAAAAGCTGCTCGCAGCGCTTCGCGGCGGCATCAAGAAGGTGCTGATTCCGGAGGAAAACGCCAAGGACCTGGCGGAGATTCCCGATAACGTGAAGAACAACATGGAGATCATCCCGGTATCCCGCATGGGCGAGGTGATCAAGCATGCGCTGATCCGGCGACCGGAGCCGATCGAATGGGACGGCACGGTAGAAACGCCCGTCATCGCAACGGTCGAAGGCCTCGATGAGACAGGCGCAACCATAGCGCATTGAGTGGCCTTTGCCACATTTACGCCCAATTGGGGCAAAACACGCAAAAAGGCTGGCGGAAACGCCAGCCTTTTTTGTGAAAACGTCATGTAGACGCTTGCTTTTCCTTGATTTGCAGGGCTTTTGGGTTTTCGGCGGGCCTGATGAAACCTATTCTGCGCCTAGCTTACTTTTGAGTCGTTTCATACCATTTAGAAAGGGGTGGAAACATGAACAAGAATGAACTCGTGTCCGCAGTAGCCGAAAAGGCAGGGCTGACGAAGTCTGACGCGGCTTCCGCTGTTGACGCGGTTTTCGACGTTGTCCAGGCTGAACTCAAGAACAAGGGCGACATCCGCCTCGCGGGTTTCGGCAGCTTCACCGTTTCTCATCGTGCCGCAACGAAGGGCCGTAATCCGTCGACGGGCGCTGAAGTCGACATTCCGGCTCGCAACGTGCCCAAATTCACGCCTGGCAAGGGCCTGAAGGACGCCGTCAACGGCTGATCTGATATTATCCGTCAGCCGGAAACGAGACCGGTTGTGAAGGATTTGAGAGGGGTTCGGCTTTGCCGGACCCCTTTTGCTTTAGGAACACTCTTGCCGCCGCGCGGGCTTTGATCTACGACATTTCTGTTCTCAGGGCGGGGTGAAACTCCCCACCGGCGGTAAGAGTTTCGGCTCGAGCCCGCGAGCGCCTTCCCTCATGTCCAAGCGGGGGAAGGGTCAGCAGATCCGGTGCGATTCCGGAGCCGACGGTTAAAGTCCGGATGGAAGAGAATGAGTGTTGGCCGTGCGAAGGGCAGGGATCCGCCATGTCGCTCGTGTCCGTGCCTCATGCGTCCTGATTTATGTTGGTCCCTGTTTTGGATGAAAGACATGAATCAGACTTCCCTTGCAGTCTCGCCGTCCCGCGCCGTTGTCGGTGCACTCTGGATGGTGCTTGCCGGCATTGCTTTTTCGCTTCTCAACGTCGTCACCCAATGGCTGACGATGAAGCTTGCCTTTCCCTCGGCGTCGGCAGCCTTCTGGCAATATGGCTTCGCCTTCCTGTTTTCGTTGCCGTTCCTTAAGAGGCTCGGCCTCGCGGCGATGCGCACGCACTATCCCTGGCGTCACCTCGCGCGCGTCGCGCTTGCCGCGCTCGGCGTCGAGGCCTGGGTCG
>NZ_JALBGX010000215.1:0-7673 GCF_023006465.1 Rhizobium sp. PRIMUS64
CGGGCAGGGTATCGGCTCCGCGGCCGGCGGCGTGATTGTGCTCCCAGGCCCAGCGGGCGGCGGCGATATCGGCGTCGTCGAGCGTGTCGTCGGGCGGATAACCGGCCTTGACGGCGATGGTACCGTCTTCCGGCAGCAGTAGCACGACGCGGACCTTCAGCATCGAGGCGAGCTGGAAGGCGGTCGCCCAGAGCACGTCGTCGAGCGTGCCGGTGCCGGCGAGCTTTTTCGAGAAGAGATAGAGATCTTCCGTCGTCCGCGCCCGCTGGCGGGCAGCGGCGGCTTGGCGCTGGACGGTCGCGGTCAGGTTGCTGGCGATGATGGCGACGCCCAGGAAGAAGAAGAGCGCAAGCACGCTTTCCGGATCGCTGATCGTCAGCGTGTAGCGCGGCGGCAGGAAGAAGAAATTGAAGGACAGCGCGCTGAGGATGCAGCTGTAAAGGGCCGGCCGCAGGCCGTGGAGGACGGCTGAGGTCAGCACGGCCATCAGGAAGACGAGGGCGAGGTTGCGTACGTCGAGCACCTGGTCGAGCACGACGCTGACGCCGAGCGCGATGGCAACATAAAAGGTTGCCAGCAGGTAGGCCCTGAAATCCAGTTGCGGCGTGGTGGCCGCCGCCCTGACGCCGCGCGCGGTGGTGCCGTCCTTCTCACTACCTGAAATCACATGGACGCTGATCTCGCCGGTCTTGCGGATCAGCTCGTCGGTGATCGAGCGGCTCCACCAGTCGCGCCATGTCGGCTTCTTCGGGGCGCCGATGACGATATGGGTGACGTTGTTGGCGGTGGCGTGGCGGACAAGTTCTTCGGCGACTTCGCGGCCGGGAAGGGTGATCGCTTCGCCGCCGAGCTGCTCGGCAAGTCGCAGCGTGGCGGCGACGGTATCGCGCTCGGCTTCGTTCAGATTGATCGATCGGTTGGTCTCGATATAGACGGCAGCCCAGGGCGCGCGCAGCCGCGAGGCCATACGGGCTGCATAACGCACCAGCGAGGCGGAGCGCGGATGGTGGTCGACCGAGACGAGAACGCGTTCGCCCGCCGCCCAGGGGCCGGATATGGCATGGGCCTGCATATGCGTCAGCAACTGGTCGTCGACGCGCTGTGCGGTCTTACGCAGCGCAAGCTCTCGCAGCGCCGTCAGGTTGCCCGGGGTGAAGTAGTTGGTCAGCGCCCGTTCGGCCGTGCGCGGCATGTAGACCTTGCCGTCATGCAGGCGCTTGATCAGATCATCCGGCGTCAGGTCGATGATCTCGATGTCGTCGGCGAGGTCGATGATCGAGTCCGGCACTGTCTCGCGCACACGGATGCGGGTGATCTGCGAGACGACGTCGTTCAGGCTCTCGACATGCTGGATGTTCAGCGTCGTATAGACATCGATGCCGCGATCGAGCAATTCCTTGACGTCGAGATAGCGCTTCGGATGACGGCTGCCCTCGGCATTGGTATGGGCGAGTTCGTCGACCAGCACGAGATGGGGCCGGCGGGCGAGGATGCCGTCGAGGTCCATTTCCTCGAGCGGCCGGCCCTTGTAGCTGATTTCGACGCGGGGGATTATCTCGAAGCCGGCAAGGAGCGCCTCGGTCTCCTTGCGGCCGTGGGTCTCGACGACGCCGATGACGACATCGAGACCGTCGGCGATCTTGGCACGGCCGGAGACGAGCATCTCGTAGGTCTTGCCGACGCCGGGCGCGGCACCCAGAAAGATCTTCAGACGGCCGCGTGTCTCCGCCCGGGCTTTTTCGAGAAGCGCATCGGGCGAGGGCCTGCCGGCCTGATCGCGATTGTCGTCTGGCATGCGTATGGTCTTTCTGCAGATGGCTGGCGAGGACGGGCTACATCACCCTATCCCTCGCCCCTGTGGCGAGCGCAGGGATGAGGGAAGGAAAGGGGCGCCCAGCCTGCCAGGGTCACTGAGTCATAGAAGCATCAAGGCTCTGGTTCAACGCCAGAACATTGACTGTAGGTTCGCCGAGAATGCCGAGTTCGCGGCCTTGAACGGCACCGTCGACCAGCGCCTTGACCTTGGCCTCGTCGATAGCACGCGCTTTGGCGACGCGCTGCACCTGGAAGTAAGCGGCCTCCGGGGAGATATGGGGATCGAGGCCGCTGCCCGAAGCGGTGACCAGGTCGGCGGGCACCTCCGCATTCGGGTTTGCCGCCTTGGCCGCGTCGTAGTCGCCCTTGACGCGGTCGATCAGCTTCTGGCTGGTCGGGCCGAGGTTCGAGCCGCTGGAGGCGGCCGCATTGTAGCCGTCGCCGGCGGCCGAGGGACGGCCGTGGAAATACTTGTCGCTGGTGAAGGCCTGGCCGATCAGCGTCGAGCCGATCACCTGGCCGTTCTTCTCGATCAGGCTGCCGTTCGCCTGGGTCGGGAAGAGGGCCTGGGCGGCACCCGTCATGGCGAGGGGGTAGAGAAGGCCGGTGATGGCGGTGGTGGCGACGATCATGACGACCGCCGGACGAAGTTCTTTCAACATTGTTCTTACTCCTTGGAGCGTTTCAGGCGAGGCCGAGGGCTGCGACGGCCATGTCGATCGCCTTGATGCCGATGAAGGGGACGATGATGCCGCCGGCGCCGTAGATCAGCAGGTTGCGCGACAGCAGCGCGCCGGCGCCGATCGGACGGTAGCGGACACCCTTCAGCGACAGCGGGATCAGCGCGATGATGATCAGCGCGTTGAAGATGATTGCCGAGAGGATGGCGCTTTGCGGCGTCGAAAGCCCCATGACGTTCAGGATGCCGAGCTGCGGGTAGAAGGTCAGGAACATCGCCGGGATGATGGCGAAGTACTTGGCGATATCGTTGGCGATCGAGAAGGTCGTCAGCGCGCCGCGCGTCATCAACAACTGCTTGCCGATCTCGACGATCTCGATGAGCTTCGTCGGGTCGCTGTCGAGGTCGACCATGTTGCCGGCCTCGCGGGCGGCGACCGTGCCGGTGTTCATGGCGACGCCGACATCGGCCTGGGCGAGCGCCGGCGCATCGTTGGTGCCGTCGCCGCACATGGCGACGAGCTTGCCCTTCGACTGTTCCTCGCGCATCAGCGCCAGCTTCATCTCCGGCGTTGCCTGGGCAAGGAAGTCGTCGACGCCGGCTTCGGCGGCGATGGCGGCTGCCGTCAGCGGGTTGTCGCCAGTGATCATCACGGTGCGGATGCCCATGCGGCGCAGCTCGGTGAAGCGTTCGCGGATGCCGCCCTTGACGATGTCCTTCAACTGGATGACGCCAAGCAGCTTGCCGTCGCGGGCAACGGCGAGCGGCGTGCCGCCAGCCTTGGCGACCTCGTCTGCGATCGACTGCAGTTCGCGCACGACCTCGCTGCCGTTCTTCGAGGATGCGTCGCCGTTGACATAGGCCAGCACGGCATCGACTGCGCCTTTGCGGATCGAAGCGCCTTCGAGATCGACGCCGCTCATGCGGGTCTGGGCGGTGAAGGGCACGAAGGTCGCCTTGAGACTCGCCATGTCGCGGCCGCGGATCGCATATTTTTCCTTGGCGAGCACGACGATGGAGCGGCCTTCCGGCGTTTCGTCGGCAAGTGAGGCGAGCTGGGCGGCGTCGGCGAGATCCTGTTCGGAAACGCCGCGAATCGGGCGGAAGGTCGTCGCCTGGCGATTGCCGAGGGTGATCGTGCCGGTCTTGTCGAGCAGCAGTGTATCGACGTCGCCGGCGGCTTCGACCGCACGGCCGGACATGGCGAGCACGTTGAAGCGGACGAGGCGGTCCATGCCGGCAATGCCGATCGCCGACAGCAGCGCACCGATCGTCGTCGGGATCAGCGTCACGAAGAGGGCGACGAGCACGATGATCGGGATCGAGCCGCCGGCATAGATGGCAAAGCTCGGGATCGTCGCGGTGGCGAGCACGAAGATCAGCGTCATACCGGCAAGCAGGATGTTGAGCGCAATCTCGTTCGGAGTCTTCTGGCGTTCGGCACCTTCAACGAGCGCGATCATCCGGTCAAGGAAGGTCGAGCCGGCAGCGGCGGTGATGCGGACGCGGATCCAGTCGGACAGCACCTGCGTGCCGCCTGTTACCGCCGAGCGGTCGCCGCCGGATTCGCGGATGACCGGCGCGGATTCGCCGGTGATCGCCGCTTCGTTGACGGAGGCCACACCTTCGATGACTTCGCCGTCCGACGGGATGATGTCGCCGGCCTCGACGAGCACGAGGTCGCCGACCTTGAGGCTGGTGCCCGGCACCATGCGGTAGCCGTTGCCATTATTGGCGGTCAGCAGCTTCGCCTGGGTTTCGGTGCGCGCCTTGCGCAGCGAATCCGCCTGCGCCTTGCCGCGACCTTCGGCAACGGCCTCGGCGAAATTGGCAAACAGCACGGTGAACCAGAGCCAAAGATTGATCTGGAACGAGAAGCCGAGGTTGCCGTTGCCCGCCACGAGATCGCGCAGGAAGAGGATGGTGGTCAGCACCGAGACCGTGGCCACGACGAACATGACCGGGTTTCTGGCGAGTGCCCGGGGGTTGAGCTTCTTGAAAGCGGCACCCACGGCCGGAATGAGGATGCGAGAATCCATGATGCTCGCGGATTTTGCCTGGCTCATAAGAGACTCCAGCTTTGAAACGAGGATGGCGAACCGGAAGCCGGTCAGCCCTGTAAGATTTTGAATATGGCGGCGATGACGAGGAGGCCTGCCATCATCACCAGGATGATGTCGGAGGCTTGGGGTCTCGGGCCATTCCCACGTCCCGGCGCACGAGGACGTGAGTGGAAGGCGTTGCGAAGCCTGTGACGGAGGATCATGGCATCACCTCAAAAGATCTGGCCGGCGATCATGACCAGGTGCTCGACGACGGGGCCAAGGGCCAACGCCGGGAAGAAGGTCAGGCCGCCGACGATCAGGATCGTGCCGACGAGCAGGCCGACGAAGAGCGGACCATCCGTCGGGAAGGTGCCCGCCGAGGCCGGAACCGACTTCTTGGCGATCAGCGAACCGGCGATTGCAAGCGCCGGGATGATGACCAGAAAGCGGCCCATCAGCATACCGAGGCCAAGGGTTATGTTGTACCAGGGCGTATTGCCCGTCAGGCCGCCGAAAGCCGAGCCGTTGTTCGCTGCCGCTGATGTATAGGCATAGAGGATTTCGGAGAAGCCGTGCGGGCCGGCGGTCCCGACCGATGCAACCGCACTCGGAAGGACGCTTGCAATTGCGGTGAAGACCAGCATGGCGAGCGGCAGGCAGAGAATGGCGAGAACGGCCATCTTCATTTCCTTCGCCTCGATCTTCTTGCCGAGATATTCCGGCGTGCGGCCGACCATCAGGCCGGCGACGAAGACGGCGACGATGATGAAGAGCAGGATGCCGTAAAAGCCAGCGCCGACACCGCCGACAATGACTTCGCCGAGCTGCATGTTGATCAGCGGAACGAGGCCACCGAGTGCCGTGAAGCTGCCATGCATGGCATTGACCGCGCCGCAGGAGGCCGCCGTGGTGATGACCGCAAAGAGCGAGGATAGGGCGACGCCGAAGCGGACTTCCTTGCCTTCCATGTTGCCGCCGCCAAGACCGAAGGCATGCATCAGCGGATTGCCGGCGGCTTCCGCCCAATAGGTGACGATGACGCCGGCGACGAACAGGACGCCCATCGTGGCGAGGATCGCCCAGCCCTGGCGCTGATTGCCGACCATGCGGCCGAAGACGTTGGTCAGAGCCGCGCCGATCGCGAAGATCGATACCATCTGGATGAGGTTGGAGATCGCATCGGGGTTTTCGAACGGATGGGCGGAGTTGGCGTTGAAGAAGCCGCCGCCGTTGGTGCCAAGCATCTTGATGGCAAGCTGCGAGGCGACCGGGCCGACGGCGATCGTCTGCTGTGCGCCTTCGAGCGTCGTCGCATTGACGTAGGAGCCGAGCGTCTGCGGCACGCCGAGATAGACAAAGACCAGCGTCAGGACGATGCAGATCGGCAAGAGCACATAGAAAGTGGCCCTCGTCATATCGACCCAGAAATTGCCGATCGCCTTGCCCGAGGCGCGCGAGAAGGCGCGGATGAAGGCGAGCGCGATGGCAATGCCGGTCGCCGCCGAGACGAAGTTCTGGACGGTGAAACCGGCCATCTGCGTCAGATACGACATCGTGCTTTCGCCGCCGTAGTTCTGCCAGTTGGTGTTGCTGACGAAGCTGACGGCCGTGTTGAAGGAAAGCTCCGGCGGGATGGCCGCCATGCCGGCCGGATTATAGGGAAGACCGGCCTGCAGGCGCTGCAGCGCGTAAAGCACGATGACGCCGAGCAGGTTGAACATTAGCATGGCGAAGGCATAGGAGGTCCAATGCTGTTCCTCGCGTTCGCTGGTGCCGGCAATGCGGTAAAGTCCCCGTTCGATCGGAACGAGGACCGGTGACAGGAACGTGCGCTCGCCGCTGAAGACACGCGTCATATAGCCGCCGAGCGGTTTGACGAGCACGAGGACGATCCCGCAGTAAAGCAGGATCTGAAGCCATCCGTTGAGGGTCATGGAGGTAAACTTTCAATACCCGGCTGCTTCTCGGTCGCGCATGCGCGACCTCAGAAGCGCCAGTTCTCTTTAAAAGCGTTCTGGGCGAAGGAGAGCGTAGGTGAGGTAAACGGTGAGAAACACAGTTACGGCACCGCTCAAGACATAATCGAGGGTCATCGTCGCTTCTCCTGTCAAAGCCTGTCGCAGGCTCGGGTGTAGGCAAAGCACAGCGCGAAGAATATGATCGCGGTGCCGAGTAGAATGATATCCATCATGATCGTGACTCCTGTTGTTCTTCTTGGAGTCAGACAAGATAAAGGGCGCTGGGAGGCCGCCTTTCATGCTTTCTGGCGTGGAGATGATCTTTTCGATCTCTCGGCATCAATATGGAGCCGAAGCGCATAAAGGTTCGAGACGGACGACAGGCCATCTATATAAAAATCTTATAAATGCCCTTCCGAGGCCGCTCGCCATCGGACCAGGCTGGCGCAGTTTCCCGACGGGCCGCAGCCGGTACTGAGCCCCGGTAAGTCAGGGTGAGCATTTTTTCATTTGTTGAGCAAAAGCCTTCGCAATCTGGTTGAATTGGGAGGGCTTCGGGCCTTATAGTCGCCTTCGACGCTGCCCGATGGAGTCATGGGCAAGCCATTAGGGAAGGAAACCGACGATGACCAAAGTCCGCGCGCTTGTCCTCGAGCGCCAGCATGAGCTTGCGCTTCGCGATATCGATCTGCCGCTTGAAACTAGCCCCGGCGAGGTGAAGATCAGGATCCACACCGTCGGCGTCTGCGGTTCGGACGTGCATTATTACACCCATGGCAAGATCGGCCCCTTCGTCGTCAACGCGCCGATGGTGCTCGGCCATGAGGCGGCGGGCACGGTGGTCGAGGTTGGCGCTGGCGTCACGCATCTGAAAGTCGGCGACCGCGTCTGCATGGAGCCCGGCATCCCCGATCCGAATTCCAAGGCAAGCCGGCTTGGCCTGTACAATATCGACCCGGCCGTGACCTTCTGGGCGACCCCGCCGATCCACGGTGTGCTGACGCCAGAGGTCGTGCATCCCGCCAATTACACCTTCAAGCTACCCGACAATGTCAGCTTTGCCGAAGGCGCCATGGTCGAGCCCTTCGCCGTCGGCATGCAGGCGGCCGCCAAGGCGAAGATTACGCCGGGCGACACTGCCGTCGTCCTCGGCGCCGGGCAGATCGGCACGATGGT
>NZ_JALBGX010000216.1:0-7661 GCF_023006465.1 Rhizobium sp. PRIMUS64
GGTCGAGGATGGCGGTGAAGATGACCGGGGCGATGGCGTTGGCGAGATTTTGCGGCAGCGACAGCCTGGCCGATTGCAGTCCGAATTCGCGCGGTGAGAACAGCGCCAGCGGCAGCAGCGCGCGGGCGACGGTCATGACGCCGGCGCCGAAGCCGTAAAGCAGGATGAAGGTGACGAGCAGCGGTGTCGATGGGCTGCCGACCAGCATTATCAGGAAACTGATCATCATCAGGCTGATGCCCATGGTCGCGCTGAGCATGGGGTTGCCGCGCCGGCCGAGCAGCATGTCGAGGAAACGTGCCGAGATGCCAAGGACGCCGCGTGCCGAGCCGAGCTGCAGCGCTAGGGCTGGCGAGGCGCCGGACTGGCGGAAGATTTCGAGCAGCGATGGGGAGATGCCGAAGGTGATGAAGGTCGAGATCGTCGTCGCCGCGGCAATCAGCAGGAAGGCTTTGCGTTGCTCGGCCTTTGACAGCGGCACCGGGGCGATTTCGGCCGCGCTGCCTTCGATATGCGTTGCGAGCGGCTTCGGCAGGGCGAAGAGATGCAGCGGCAGGCAGACGAGGAATTGCAGCGCCGCGCAGACCAGGAAGGTGAGGCGCCAGCCGACCGCCTCGTTGAGCAGGCTGAGGATCGGCCAGAATATGGCGCTCGAAAGTCCGGTGAACAGCATCAGGATGGCGATGACGCGTTTGCCGTTCGCCCCTTCGCGCTCGACGACGGCGGTGTAGGCCGGTGCCGAGAGGCCAAATGCGCCGCCGATGCCGATGATGACCCAGGCGCAGGCATAGAGCACGATGCCGTTTGCGGCGGCAAGCACAAGCAGGCCAAGCGCAAAGGTCAGCGAGGCGGCCGAAAGTACCCGGGCAGCACCATAGCGGCCGAGCCAGCGGCCGGTCGCCGGACCGACAATGGCGCTGACCACCATCATGATCGTCAGGCCGGCAAATACCACCTCGTTCGGCAGGCCGAGATCCGGCGCCACGACGCGGCCCATGACACCGAGCATGTCGAAAGTCGTGCCCCAGCCGATCAGCTGGGTAACGGCAAGGACGGTGACCGTCTGCGCCGAGCGGAAGCGGGAGGATTTTGGCATTGGTGCTGAAACGGTCTGAAATGCGAGGGCAGCAAGGGCATAACAGTTTCAACCGGCCCGTGAAAGCTGCGGTCGGCAGGAATCGGAACGGCGCGGCCGATTCGCAAATGACGGCTGTGGAGTCGGTCCCGTCAACTCACCGCCTTTACGGGGCTGACGAAGAATGCGTGGATCCCAAGGCTGGAGGCTATCGTTCTTGGACGCAACGGCGCCGCCGGACCTTGCCGCGGCGGCAATTTCCAGGCGCTGAAACAGGCTGTCCCGACGAGTCGAGAACAGTTCTAAACACCCTGCATTACAGCGCATTCATTTGCCATTCAGGTCGCGTGAGTACATATTCGAGGCAAGTTGGCATTACCTTGAAAGCATAACACATGGCCTTTCCTCTGAGCGTCGCAGCATTGGCCGCCGGACTGGTGGTATCGGCGCCCTCACCGGACGCCACGGGCAGTTTTGTCCTGCGTGTGGGAGGCGATTGCAGCGCCGCCGCAGCCCAGGTCGTCGAGCAGACGGGCGGCCAGCTGCTGTCCGTGCAACCGGTGGGCGATACCTGCATCATCACCGTTCTTGTGCAGGGCAACGGCCAGCGCCCACGCAAAGTGACGGTAAAGGTTCCGATGTAAGCGGAATCGGCTTATTCAGGACATTGATCGATTTGAAGCGGACGAAGGCGGACCGATGCGCATCCTGGTAGTCGAAGACGACGTTAATCTGAACCGGCAGCTGGCCGACACGCTGAAGGAGGCGGGATATGTCGTCGACCAGGCGTTCGACGGCGAGGAAGGCCATTTCCTCGGCGACACCGAACCCTATGACGCCATCATCCTCGATATCGGCCTGCCGGAGATGGACGGGGTCACCGTTCTTGAAAAATGGCGCGGCGCCGGCCGCGGCGTCCCGGTGCTGATTCTCACGGCGCGCGACCGATGGAGCGACAAGGTCGCCGGCATCGATGCCGGTGCCGACGACTACGTCACCAAGCCCTTCCATGTCGAGGAAGTGCTGGCGCGCATTCGGGCGCTGATCCGGCGTGCAGCCGGGCATTCCTCATCTGAGATCATCTGCGGGCCGGTGCGGCTCGATACCAAGTCCTCGAAGGCGACGGTCAACGGCACGACGCTGAAGCTGACCTCGCACGAATATCGCCTGCTCGCCTATCTCATGCATCACATGGGCGAGGTCGTCTCGCGCACGGAACTGGTCGAGCATATGTACGACCAGGATTTCGACCGTGATTCCAATACGATCGAAGTCTTCGTCGGCCGCCTGCGCAAGAAAATGGGCGTCGACCTGATCGAAACGGTGCGCGGTCTCGGTTACCGCATCCAAGCGCCGAAACATGCGAATTAAGTCGCTCACCGCACGTGTTTTGTTGCTGACCACGGTCTGGTCGACAGTGGCGCTGGTGGTGATCGGTCTGTTGATCTCCACCCTCTACCGCAAGAGCGCCGAACGCGGTTTCCAGGATCTGTTGCGGGCGCAGCTCTATAACGTCATCAATTCGGTGACGATCGGCGATCAGGGCGCACTCAGCGGCAGCCCGCAGCTCGGCGACCTGCGTTTTGCCCAGCCGAAGACCGGCTGGTATTGGGTGGTGGAGCCGCTCGGCACCTATACGACCGCTCCGCTGGTCTCGCCTTCGCTCGGCTCGGCGCTCATTCCGGTTCCCTCGGTCGTCGAGGCGCCCTTCGACAAGAATTACGAGCGCTACTATCAGGTGACGGACGCCTCCGGGAACCGCGTGCAGGTGGCCGAGACCGAAGTGGTGCTCGATACCGACGGGCGTGCAGCGCGCGTCCGCGTCACCGGTAATGTCGATGTCGTCGAGGACGACGTGCGCACCTTTTCCCACAGCCTCTATCTGGCGCTCGCCGGTTTCGGCGTCGGCAGTCTGATCGTCAACGCGCTGGCGATTCTCTACGGCCTGAAGCCGCTCGACAAGGCGCGTGCCGCGCTGGAGCGCATCCGCGCCGGCGAGAGCGAGCAGCTGAAGGGCGACTTCCCGCGCGAAATCCTGCCGCTCGCCAACGAGGTGAATGCGCTGATCGACAGCAACCGCCGCATCGTCGAGCGCGCCCGCATGCAGGTCGGCAATCTCGCGCATTCGCTGAAGACGCCGATCGCCGTGCTCCTCAACGAGGCGCGGGTCCTGGAGAAATCCCATGGTGAGCTGGTGCGCAGCCAGGCGGAAGCGATGCAGGGGCAGGTGCAGTCCTATCTCAATCGGGCGCGCATCGCCGCGCAGCGCGAATCCGTGCTCGCCCGCACCGATGCAGAGCCGGCGCTGGAGCGGCTGGTGCGCGTCATGCGCCGTCTGAACGTCGATACCGAATTCGATCTCGTGGTCTCGCCGCCGCATCTGGCCGTTGCCATGGAGCAGCAGGATCTCGAGGAGACCGTCGGCAATCTCCTGGAAAACGCGGCGCGTTTTGCCAAGAGCAGGGTGCGGCTTTCGGCCGTCGAGGCCGGCGAGGATGTGAAAGGGGTGGAGGCGAGCGCGCGCCGCCATTGGGTGGAGCTCGCCGTCGAGGATGATGGGCCTGGCCTGGAGCCGGACCAGATCCGCGAGGCGCTGAAGCGCGGCCGCAGGCTCGACGAAAGCAAGCCCGGAACCGGGCTCGGCCTTTCGATCGTCACCGAGATTTCCAACGAATACCAGGGACGGCTCGAGCTTTCCCGCGGTGAATGGGGCGGGCTGAAGGCGAAGCTTATCCTGCCTGGCGTCACAAAGGATGTTGCATGAGCAACTGCTTGATGTCACAAAGATACTGGCAAATGTATAGCATGCTTTGCCTTAATGCTGACACGGGGACGCTGCACTTCGATCGGCTGAAATTGACCCCTGATCGTGGTTCGACGCAATGATTTTACGCTCGCAAGGCATGATCGTTTCCGCTCTTCTCCTCGCCGTCGCGCTATCCGGCTGCACGACGACGAAGAGTGCCGCTTCGCGCGGGATTTTTTCGAGCAAACCCTCGGCATCGGCCGCCTTCATCACCGCGCTGCAGGGCGGCATTGTCGGCCGCAGCGGCGTGAGCTTGACCGACAGCGACAAGCAGCGGGCGCTCGAGGCGGAATATCGGGCGCTGGAAGGAGCCGCCGTCGGCCAGCCGGTGCTCTGGACCGGCAAGGACGTCACCGGCAAGGTCGTCGCGGCGGCACCCTATCAGGTCGGCTCGCAGAACTGCCGGCAATATACCCACACGCTGACCGTCGACGGCAAGGACACGGTGGCGCGCGGCGCTGCCTGCCGCAACGACGACGGCAGCTGGTCGCCGCTCTGAATTGCGGCCAATAGAGCGCCGCGCGTCCGACAGGACGCGCTAAGGACGCTCTATCACTTTAAATGGCGCATAATCCTTTCCGAAAATCGATTCCGATTCTCGGGGTTATGCGCTAGCCTCAAATCTTCGTCATTCCGGCTTTGGCAGTTGGAATGAAGGCGCGCTTCACGTATTTGGGCGACATGCTGTTCTGGATTCTCGTTGCCGCTTTGACGGCAGCCCTCGCCGTCATCCTGCTCTACCCCCTTCTGCGCGGAGCGAAGGCGGCGGATAATATCCGTGCGGGCGAGGCGGCGGTCTATCGCGACCAGTTGCGCGAACTCGACCGCGATCTCGATGGCGGGCTGATCACCCCGGAGGAGGCTGATTACGCCAGGGCGGAAATCGGCCGGCGGCTGATCGCCGTCTCTGCCGACGAGCCGGCTGAGACGCCGAAACCCCCACGGCATCACCGTTTCACCGAGGCCTTCGTCCTCCTGGTCCTGCCGGTTCTCGGGCTCTGTCTTTATTTGACGACGGGCAGGCCCGGCCTGCCCTCGCAGCCGCTGGAAGCGCGGCTGGAAAACCCTGGCAACGACGTGGCGGTGCTGATCACCAAGGCGGAACGGCACCTGGCTGAGAAACCTGATGACGGCAAGGGCTGGGATGTGCTGGCGCCGATCTATTTCCGCACGATGCGCGTCAACGATGCGCAAGTGGCCTACCGCAATGCCATCCGGCTTCTCGGCCCGAGCCCGGTCCGGCTCGATGGCCTTGCCGAGACGCTGATGGCGGTCTCCGACGGCGTGGTGACCGAGGAGGCACGGCAAGTGCTGGAACAATCGCTGACGCTGCAGCCTGACAATCCGCGTGCCCGCTTCTACATCGCCCTCAGCATGGAGCAGGCGGGACGGCCCGATGAGGCGCGCCAGGCCTTCGAGGCGCTGGCGAAACAGTCGCCATCAGATGCGCCGTGGCTGCCGCTGGTCAACCAGCATATCGCCATGAACGGCGGCGCGCCGGCAGGCGCCAATCCGGCTGCACCAGGCGCTCCCGGCAATCCGACGCAGGAAGATGTGGCGGCGGCCGAGAACATGGGCGCCGGCGACCGGCAGCAGATGATCCGCGGCATGGTCGAGAGCCTCGACGCCAAGCTCAGCGAGGATCCGAACAATTTCGAGGGATGGGTGCGGCTCGTCCGCTCTTACGCCGTATTGAACGACAAGGATCGCGCCGCCGGCGCCCTGAAGCGCGGACTTGCGGCCTTTCCGCCGCCTGGCGAAGAGGGCAGGCAATTGCTGGCGCTTGCGAGGGAACTCGGCATAGCCACGGAGGGAGCGACGCAATGACGCGCAAGCAGAAGCGCCTGGCGGTGATTGCGGGCGGCATGGGCTTCATCCTCACCGCCGTGCTGCTGGTGATGTTCGCCTTCAGCCAGTCGGTCGCCTATTTCTACATGCCGGCCGATCTCGCCAAGACGCCGGTGGCGCCGGAAACCCGCATCCGGCTCGGCGGTCTGGTCGGCGAGGGCAGTGTCGTGCGCGGCACCGGTTCGACGGTGGAATTTGCGGTCACCGACGGCAGCACCAATGCCGTGAAGGTCAAATATACCGGCATCCTTCCCGATCTCTTCCGCGAGGGCCAGGGCGTCGTCACCGAAGGCATGTTTGCCGCTGGAACGAACGTCTTCGTCGCCGACACCGTGCTTGCCAAGCATGACGAGACCTATATGCCAAAGGACGTCGCCGACAGGCTCAAATCCCAGGGGTTGTGGAAGGAAGGTCAAGGCCAGGAAGCTCAGGGGAAGCAAGCTCAGGGACAGGAAGTGAAGGCGACGCCATGATCATCGAGATCGGCCATTACGCGCTGGTGCTGGCGCTGGCAACGGCGCTCATCCTCTCCATCGTGCCGGTGATCGGAGCCCGTCGTCACGACCGGGCGATGATGGATGTGGCGACGATCGGCTCGCTGGCGATGTTCTCGCTGGTGGCCTTCTCCTTCGGCGTGCTGACCTATGCCCATGTCGTCTCGGATTTCTCGGTCGAGAACGTCTGGGAGAATTCGCATTCTCTGGTGCCGCTGCTCTACAAATATTCCGGCGTCTGGGGCAATCACGAAGGGTCGATGATGCTCTGGCTGTTGATCCTGACGCTGTTCAGCGCTCTGGTCGCCGTCTTCGGCCGCAATCTGCCGGAGACGCTGAAGGCCAATGTACTTTCCGTGCAGGC
This sequence comes from Rhizobium sp. PRIMUS64, assembly GCF_023006465.1. NCBI lineage: Bacteria > Pseudomonadati > Pseudomonadota > Alphaproteobacteria > Hyphomicrobiales > Rhizobiaceae > Rhizobium > Rhizobium sp. PRIMUS64. Next base: position 6,588 of record NZ_JALBGX010000216.1, read on the forward strand.
CTGGATATCGGTCGCCTTCACGCTGTTCATTCTGTTGACCTCCAATCCCTTCCTCCGGCTCGATCCGGCGCCGGCCGAGGGCCGCGATCTCAACCCGGTCCTTCAGGATGTGGGTCTGGCGATCCACCCGCCGCTGCTTTATCTCGGCTATGTCGGCTTCTCCGTCTGTTTCTCCTTTGCGGTCGCGGCCCTGCTGGAAGGGCGGACCGACGCCGCCTGGGCCCGCTGGGTGCGGCCCTGGACGCTTGCCGCCTGGACCTTTCTGACGCTTGGCATCGCCATGGGCTCTTACTGGGCCTATTACGAGCTCGGCTGGGGCGGCTGGTGGTTCTGGGACCCGGTGGAAAACGCCTCCTTCATGCCATGGCTCGCCGGTACCGCCCTGTTGCATTCTGCCCTCGTCATGGAAAAGCGCGAGGCGCTGAAGATCTGGACGGTGCTGCTGGCCATCCTCACCTTTTCGCTGTCGCTGATGGGCACCTTCCTGGTGCGCTCCGGCGTGCTGACCTCGGTGCATGCCTTTGCCAGCGACCCGAGCCGGGGCGTTTTCATTCTCTGCATCCTGCTGATCTTCATCGGCGGGGCGCTGTCGCTATTTGCCTTCCGCGCGCCGCGGCTGTCGGCAGGCGGGCTGTTTGCGCCGATCTCGCGCGAGGGCGCGCTCGTTGTCAACAATCTGATCCTGACGGTCGCCTGCGGCACGGTGCTCACCGGCACGCTCTATCCGCTGCTCTTGGAAACGCTGACCGGCGACAAGATTTCCGTCGGGCCGCCCTTCTTCAACCTGACCTTCGGCCTGCTGATGGCGCCGCTGATCGTCATCGTACCCTTCGGGCCGATGCTGGCCTGGAAGCGCGGCGATCTGCTCGGCGCCCTGCAGCGGCTCTATGTCGTGGCAGGTCTTGCCTTCCTTGCCGCAGTAATCTTCTTCTACATCGAACATGGCGGGCCGGTGCTTTCAGTGCTCGGCCTCGCCGCCGGGCTGTTCCTGATCCTCGGCGCCGTCGCCGATCTCTGGTATCGCGCCGGCATCGGCAAGGTCGCCGGCCGTCTTGCCTGGCGCCGGCTTTCCGG
>NZ_JALBGX010000217.1:0-7650 GCF_023006465.1 Rhizobium sp. PRIMUS64
TGATGTCCAAGCTGATCGGCCAGTGCTCAGGGCTCTTGCTTCCTACTCACGAACTTCAAGCTTGTCGCCATATTTCAAGGCGAGCCGACGGCAGTCCTCGCAATTCAACATAATGCCCTCCGCAACGACACTCGCGGCGGCGGTCGTGCAAACCGAAACGTCCAGTCTCGCGACATGCAGAATTGCATTACCCAGTAGCATATCGCAGGGCGTAGTCTCCACTTCGGCCCCGCCCACGCTATGCGCAGGGACGCCGCGCACGGTCGCCAGCATTCCGCGCTTTCTTAATATGGTTATGTCGGCATCCCTTGTCATGACGATCTCTTCTGCCGCCCGGCCGCCGCTGGCTTCGAACATAGCGTCCCGTACCACCAACTACCCCGTATGTTACCGTTACATACTTGCGCATTCGCGATGCACGGTCACGATGAGTAGCTCCGTGTCCTGAGTCTGCATGACAGAGCCGCTGGATGATAGGTCTGCAACCGAGGGAACATCATGACGGCGCTTAAAAGAACGGTCTCGTTACTCGCAGCCGCGGATGGCTCTACCACGATCTATTTCGGCCCCGATCAGCCGAAATACGTCAAGCGAGGCAACTGGGTGCAGACGGTTCCCGGCAAGGGCTGGTTCACGATCCTGCGGCTCTACAGCCCGCTCGCACCCTTGCGAAACGCCCTTGGCTGGTCGCCTTTGCGTTCGGGCTGCTGCACGGGCTGGGGTTCGCGGGGGCACTGTCTGAACTGGCCCTTCCTTCAGGGGACATTCCGCTTGCCTTGCTGTTCTTCAATGTAGGCGTCGAGATCGGGCAGTTGATGTTCATCGCCTCCGTGATCGACAACAGGCGCGTTCAACTGATCAATCTAGGGCTCCTGAAATAGGGAGTGGTCATAATCAAACTGGAGGATGTATGATGCTAAGACTCTCAGCAATAAGCATGATCGCCGTCGCGGCGAGCCTTCTAGCGGCATCGCCTGTCTTCGCGCAGGACGCCATTTCGGCTCCAGCGGAAAAGACGATAGGAGCGACCAAGTCAAAAATGGTGCCGTCGCTTGCCGTGCTGAATTCCGGTGGGGCGAAGCTCGAGGGTGGCAAGCTAACGATGAGTGGTATCTCGGCGGTGTCGATCGTGTTTGCCGACCGCCCGGTCCGATCGGCGGGCCACGTGCTGACCTCCGAGTTCATCAAGCAATGGGGTGAGGGGCCCGACAGCTTCGCGAAGGACCCACCCAACGCGACGATATCGGTACTCAGCGCCAAGGGTGATTCTGTTGCCGACGTGGTGGTCGTCCTGAAAATGCCGAAGCTTGAGGGCGGCGACCTGACGTTCGACGTAGCAGTGCTCGAAGGGGACCTCGCCGGAGCCGATGGGCCCGCATCGCTGTTTATCGACTGGTTCGCGGCACGTGGTCCCTATGGGGGCGTCGCCGTGGGAGGCGCTGGGTTCCGCGCGCCGGTTTGGCGTGGCGGATGGTACGCCCATCCAGGCGCGTACTATGGGGCGGGCGTCGTGGCGGGGGCGGCGATTGGTGCGGCCGCTGCGGAGCGACGTTATTACCCGCCTCCGGCATGTGGCTATTATCCGTATCCGCCCTGCTACTAGCACTCAGGGCAAAGTCCATGCTCGCGCTGGGTTCGGTCGTGGGACGCTGCACGACGCGTCCCACCGCAGGCTGAACACTGAGGACGCAAACGATTGGACCATCTCACCCACCCGAATCCAGTTCTGGAGATTCTTGTCGGCACCGTGTTTTTGATCGTTGTGATCTTTGTGCATGGCGTCGGAATCCGAAGCATCGGGCTTCAGTTCAGCAAGTCATGGGCACACGTCACCGCAGCCACGCCGCATTGGCGGCTGAATTTGATGCTCGCCGTAACAATCGCCGCGCTAGCGGTTCTGCACTTCGCGGAGACTCTTATTTGGGCAGTTCCCCTGTATGTCAGGGACATTATCCCTTCGATGCGCGATAGCTACTACTACGTCCTCGAAAGCTATACCACTCTCGGCGAGGGCAACGTCACTCTTCCAGACCGATGGCGTCTGCTCGGTCCTATCATCGGTATGTCGGGCCTGTTCACCTTCGGTTGGACTGGAAGCGTTCTCGTTAGCATCATGACCGATTTTGGCAAGTTCGACCGACTGCAGGCGAGGCGGGAGCGAGTGGAGGAGGGCAAGACGGAGTTGTGAGCAGGCTCGGTCTTCGCGATACGCCTGCACGTTCTCGCCGTCGGCAACGCTACCCGCCCACTCTCCGCCGCCATGCTTTCTGACCAGTGATGCGAAGCGCTTCATGCAGTATGTGTGAAGTCGATCAAGCGCGGCGTGCGGCTTCTTGGCGTCGAGGTCGCGGCGGATTGATGCCACGAGTTCGTCGAGTGTTTCACTGGGTTCGAAAGACTCGATCACCGAGCTGTCGATGTCCTGGCTTACCCCTTCGAACCTGCCAACGGTGATGAAATAGCTGGCCTCGAGCACCTGATCAGCGGGCGTCGTCGCACGGGTGGCGATGGAGCTGCGGTAGTTCCAGAGTTCGCGGAGCAGCTTCGCAATCAAGGACGCCGGGGCGCGCTCAATGAAGGACCTCAGGCGCTTCGCTTTCGACGTGCCGCGCCCGTTGAAGAGGCGGCCTTCAGTGTCTGGGTCGATGCCCAGTCTCTCATAGAAGAAATCGTTGAAGGTCCGGTCCGAAAGATCGAGGACGTAACCTTGGCCCATTTCAAGGGCTAGCTCGAGCTTCTCCCTTTCGGCGCGCGGGATAAGCTGTTCGTAGGTGCGGGTCATGAGCTCTGCAACTCAACGACTACGGTTTCGGAAACAACAACTCTCATCGTCCTCCCCTCGCGGCTGTACGACAGCCAGTTCGGCGCAAGGCAAGCCTGCGATAAATCGTCAAGAAAACAATGGTTTAACTTGCGGTTGCAGAGTTGCTCAAGGGTATTTGACGAAAGGCACATACTTGAGCAAAGGTATGTGAGGAAACAACCAGACGTACATGACGCCTCCACTGAAAAAACTATACGATTTCAAAGGGGTACGTGTCAAAGGTATGTGACGAACCACATCTGAGATCAGAGGGACCCATGGTGACCACGGCAAATTACATCACCCTCAGCATCGACGGCGTCGAACCCGAGTTCGGCGCCCCGGAGCCCGGCCGGATCATCTCCGGCGATCCGCATTTCCGTACCTGGAATCTGGAGGAGGCCGAAGGCGGCCTCTATTCCGGTATCTGGGAGGCGACACCGGGCAAGTGGCGGATCGTCTACGAGGAGTGGGAATATTTCAGCCTGCTGTCCGGCCATTCCATCGTGACGGAGGACGGCGGTGAGCCGGTTCATCTGAAGGCGGGCGACCGGATGATCCTCAGACCCGGCTTCAAGGGAACGTGGGAAGTCGTTGAAACGACTCGCAAGGATTATGTGATCAAGGTTTGAGCGGGCCAGAAAATCGACGTTGACGATTCCGCGCTTGTCCCGATTTGCGGCGATGATGGCCCGTCTTTCAGCGAATGGCTGCACCTGTTTCCGGGATAGAACGCTTTTAACCATTCCCATTAATCGTGCCTACATCGTCAAATGCTAAACCTTATCTGCAGCGCATTGCGGACATGATGTCTCCTGCCGTCCCACAGACATGGCCTTGCAATTAATCTTTTCGGAATTTGCATGTCGTCGAATCTTGCAGGTCGGCACGTTCGGACCCAGACGTCTTCCATCATCGCGACAACGGTCTGCTTCCTTGTCGTCGCCCTCGTCCTGACTGGCCTTGTGGCACACGTCGTCGTCACGATGACCCGGTCGGCCAACGAGATCGATGATGCCAGGGCCAGTCGCGCCGCCCGCGCGGCAATCGGTGCGTTTGTGGCTCGCCTCGGCGCGACAACGACTGATAACGCCGTATGGGACGATGCCTATAGCGCGATCTCGTCTCCCACCGCCGCGGATTGGGCCTATGAGAATTGGGGAAAGACCAGCGAGGATTACGCGCTTTATGACGGCGCGATCGTGACCGGCCCTGAGCGGTCTTTGGTCGTCTCGGCCTATGCCAAGGGCAAGCCCTTCCAGCCGGGCACGTTTTTCGGGGCAGCCTTTTATCAGCAGATCAATGCGGCTGCAGATCCGGCGAAGGTGCCGGTGGTCAATTTCATCAAGACCGAAAGCGGTATAGCGCTGATCGCCTCGCAGGCGATCCAGCCGTTCGACGCCGCCGTCGAGGTTCCGAAGTTCAGCGTGCTGACTTTCTACAAGGAGTTTACGTCGGAGGTTCTCGACACTCTCTCCAACGAACATGAACTCGAGGGGCTGAGCCTCGAGACGACGCCCAAGCCGGGATCCCTGAATACGCCGATCACCGACATGAAGGGAGCCGTCATCGGCTATCTCGTTTGGCCCAGCAAAGCGCCCGGAAGCGCCGTGTTTCATCAGGTCTATCCTTATCTTGCAGCTTCTACCGTCATCCTTTCGCTATTCTTGATCGGCGTTCTGTTGGTTGGGGCCTCCGAGGCGCGGCGCCTGCGCCAACTGGCGCAAACAGCGCTTTTCGAAGCGGGCCATGACAGCTTGAGTGGCCTGTTGAACAGACATGGGCTTCTCAACCTGCTGGCAGAGCTGGATAATTCTGGCTCTCCGCCACCCCGGCTCTATTTAGTCGACCTTGATGGCTTCAAGGCCGTCAACGATGCCTGGGGGCATGCGGTGGGGGACGATTTGATCCGGTTGGTTTCGAAGGCGCTGACAGGCTGCCACCCCGAAATCATTGCCGTGGCGCGGCTCGGGGGCGACGAATTTGCGCTGGTACACATCGGTTCCGCCACGTGCGGAGAGATCGAAAAGACGATTTTGGCACTGTTTGCCGAGCCCTTCAAAATCGACGGGCGAACGATCGAAATTGGCGCAAGCATCGGAGCCGCTGCTCGCAACGGCGACGTCCCGCCCCTGGAGCTTCTCCGCAGAGCAGACATGGCCCTCTATCGGGCCAAGGCAAATGGCAGAGGCCAGGCAATCGAATACGATCCCGAGCTGGACCGGGAACGCCAACAGGTCGCCGAACTGGAGGGACTGTTGAAGAGCGCCATCAACAGCGGCGCAATCGAAGCCGTTTTCCAACCTCTCGTCTCGGCTTCGACCGGCGCTGTGACTGGTCTTGAAGCACTGGCGCGCTGGCGAACTGCAACCGGAAACATCAGCCCGGAGATTTTCATTCCTCTTGCCGAGAGGTGCGGCCTCATCGATGCCCTCGGCGTTCACATGCTGAGAACATCGATCGAGCATGCCAAGAGCTGGCCCGATCTGGCATTGTCGGTGAACGTTTCGCCAATCCAGCTCTGCAATCCGGAATTTGCCGCAGAAGTGATCTCGGTCCTGCAGGAGCTTGATTTCAATCCAAACCGCCTGACATTGGAAATCACCGAAGGTGTTCTGATGACCAATCCGGATCAGGCCCGGCGGTCGATAGACCAGCTCAAACGCGTCGGCATTAAGTTCGCGCTCGACGACTTTGGCTGCGGCTACGCAAGCATTGGCGCCTTGCGGCAGTTCGGGTTTGATCGCATGAAGATCGACCGCTCGCTCGTGTGGGCTCTCGACGAAGGTGCAAATGGCGCCGATGTTCTTCGGGCAACCATCTCGCTCGCGACCGCGCTGCGGATTCCGGTTACCGCGGAAGGTATCGAGACTACCCGCCAGGCGGCGATCTTGCGCGATGCCGGCTGCGACCAGCTTCAAGGATATCTGATTGGAAAACCTATGTCGGCATATGACATATCCAGTAAACTGGAAGAAGAGTCAGCCGCATGATGCCGCCAAGATCGTGGCAATATGCTCGGTATTGATGGCTTGTCGCCGGCGTTCCAGCAGAGCGGTGACCGCTGAACACGGCTCCCTTTCATTCGCTGCCCGATGTCCTGACCGTTAACCTGGACCGGTTGCCCTCTGCAGCATTTCAAAAGCCGCGCGTGCCGTGGCGCTTCGCCCCGAGGTGCTTCTCCTCGACGAGCCGACCTCCGCCCTCGACTCGATCTCGACCGCCAAGGTGGAAGAGCTGGTCGCCCAGCTGAAGACGGAGTTCACCCACAACATGCAGCAGGCAAGCCGCATCTCCGATAACACCGCCTTCATGTATCTGGGCGAGCTGGTCGAATACGGCCCGACCGCTGAGATTTTCCAGTCGCCGAAGGTCAAGCGTACGGAAGACTACATTACCGGACGTTACGGTTGATCCTCGCGCGGTGGATCACCTCTGCGAGGGATGGATCACCACTGCAAATCCAGCCGGTCCAGCCCGTGGAAATGGTAGACATCCTTGACCACCGGCGTCTTCGCTAGCCTCAGGCCGGCAAGCCGCTCGAACAGGATCGGCAGCACGACGTTGAGCTCCAGCCGCGCCAGCGGCGCGCCGATGCAGAAATGGATGCCGGCGCCGAAGGAGAGGTTCGCCGCCTCGTTACGATCGGGCCGGAAGGTCAGCGGATCGGTGAATTTTGTCGGGTCGAGATTGGCGGCGGCGAGGATGAGGCTCACCTTGTCGCCGCGCTTGAAGGAGACCCCATCGATCTCCACATCTTCCAGCGCCCAGCGCTGGAAGATGTGGACCGGCGCGCAGATGCGCAAGGTTTCCTCGACGGTGCGCTCCGTCGTCGCTTCGTCCCGGAAGAGTTCTGCCGGATCGCAGCCGCTGTCGAGGATGGTACGCACGGAATTACCGATCTGGTGCACGGTCGCCTCGTGCCCGGCATTGAGCAGCACGATCGTCGTCGACACGAGCTCCTCATCGGTCAGATACTGGCCCTTGTGCTCGGTATGGATCATGTGGGTCAGCAGGTCGTCACGCGGTTCGGCGCGGCGTTCTGTGATGACCGTTTTGACGTAGCCGGAAAATTCCTTCGCCGCCCGCTCGGCCTCCTCCTCCTGCTCGCGCGTGCGGCCGAACATGTACATGCGAACATAGGCGTGCGACCAGGTAAGCAGTTGCGGTCCCATCTCTTCGGGAATGCCGATCATGCGGGCGATCATGGTCACCGGGATGATGTCGGCAAAGGCCGAGAGTAGCTCGACCTCACGCTTCTCCGCGAAACCGTCGATCAGCCGGTTGGCGAGTTCGGCAAGCTCCGGTTTCATCTTCTCGACATGGCGGGAGACGAAGGCGCGGTTGACGAGCGTGCGCAGCCGCGTGTGCTCCGGCGGTTCGAGTTCGAGCAGGGAATAACGTTCCGAGAGATCGAAACTGGCAAGATGCGGCATCGGCTCGGCAAGGCCGAGCTCCTCGCGGCTGGCGATATGCAGGATCTGCCGGCCAAAGCGGCGGTCGCGCAGCAGGCCGTTTACATGGTCGTAACCCGTGAAGAACCACTGCTTCTGCTCACTCCAGTAGAAGGTCGGGCAATGGGCGTGTAGTGCGGCATAGACGGCATTCGGGTTGCCGTAGAAGGCCGGATTGCGGCCGTCCAGCGAGACATGGCGGTTGGCGCGGTCGATCGAGAGAAAGGATGGGATCATCATGCCACGAGGCTTATCGGATTTGCCGAGCCTCGGAAAGATGCGGGGTGAGGGACCCAGGACTACCCGGCCCGTGACAGCGTACCCATGCGTCGCAGCGCCTCGACCTGGTCGTCGACCGTCGGCACGAGTTCGCCGGCGGTGCCGCTCGGCGCG
>NZ_JALBGX010000218.1:0-7148 GCF_023006465.1 Rhizobium sp. PRIMUS64
GGCACCCCGCGCATCGCCGGCCGGCTGTTGCGGCGTGTGCGCGACTTTGCCGAGGTGGCAAGGGCAGAGGCCGTCACCCGCGAGATCGCCGACGAGGCGCTGACCCGCCTGCTGGTCGACAATGTCGGCTTCGACCAGCTCGACAAACGTTACCTCAACATGATCGCCGTCAATTTCGGCGGCGGCCCGGTCGGCATCGAAACCATTGCCGCCGGCCTTTCCGAGCCGCGCGACGCGATCGAGGACATCATCGAGCCCTACATGATCCAGCAGGGTTTCATTCAGCGCACGCCACGCGGCCGTGTTCTGACCGCAATCGCGTGGAAACATCTGGGAATGCAACCACCTAAGGATATGGAGGCTGCGCAGTTCCGGCTGTTCCAGGAGGACAATTGAGTGATCACCCGCCGCGGATTTTTCAAGGTTCTCGGCGGCAGTGTCGCAGGCGTCATGTCGCTCGGTGGTTATGCCTTCGCTTATGAACCGCTCGCGCGTCTCGCCATCACCCACTACCAGCTGACGCCGCCGGGCTGGACGCCAGGGCTCAAGCTGCGCGTCGTCGCGCTCGCCGATCTCCATGCCTGTGAACCCTGGATGTCGGCAAGCCGCATTGCCGCGATCTGCCACAGGGCGAATGAACTCGAAGGCGACATCACCGTCCTGCTCGGCGATTACGCCGCCGGCATGAACATGGTGACGCAGTACGTGCATTCGAGCCAATGGTCGAAGGCGCTCGCCACCTTGCAGGCCCCTCTCGGCGTCCATGCGATCATGGGTAACCACGATTGGTGGGAGGACAGGACCGCTCAGAAGAACGGCGGGATGGAAACATTCGGACACCGAGCCCTCGCCGACGTCGGCATTCCGGTCTATGGCAACCGCGCCGTTCGGCTCGAAAAGGATGGCCGCGGCTTTTGGCTGGCAGGCCTCGAGGATCAACTGGCGCTGCTGCCGGGCCGGAAGTGGGGCCGCACGCAGATGCTCGGCCTCGACGATCTCGATGGAACGATGGCTCAGGTGACGGACGATGCGCCCGTCATCCTGCTTGCCCATGAACCCGATATCTTTCCGCGCGTGCCCGAGCGCGTCTCGCTGACGCTATCGGGCCACACCCATGGCGGACAGATCCGTCTCCTCGGCCGTTCACCGATCGTGCCCTCGCGATACGGCAATCGCTACGCCTATGGCCATATGATCGAGGAGGGGCGTAATATCATCGTTTCCGGTGGCCTCGGCTGCTCGATTGCACCGGTCCGCTTCGGCGTGCCGCCGGAAATTGTCGTGATCGATCTTGGATAAGAATGGCATGACCAAGCGCACTCTCATCCGCCTGAATGCGGGCGCTGAGCGTTTCAACTATCGCATCGCCGGCCTCGGCTTTCGCGATGGCCACGTGCTCGTTCATCGCGCCGTGCATGAACCCTTCTGGACCTTTCCAGGCGGCAGGGCGGAAATCGGCGAGACGTCGGAGGAAACGCTCAAACGAGAGATGGTGGAGGAACTGGGCGTCGAAGTCACTGTCTTCCGCCTGCTGTGGATCGTCGAGAATTTTTTCCACTACGAACAGCGCGACTGGCATGAACTCGGCCTCTATTATCTGATGGACATCCCGGCGGAATTCCCCTTCCGGCCGGGCGAAATCATCCATCGGATCGAGGACGGCGACAACTATCTCGAATTCAAATGGGTGCCAGCAACGCGTAGTGCCCTGACCACACTCGACATCCCGCCCTATTTCATCGCCGATGAAATCGAGAGCCTGCCCATTGCGCCACGTCATCTCGTCTGGCGGGACGGCGATCTCGATGACAAGAACTGATGCAAGCAATTCAAGGTGTTACAGCGTCTTTTGCGCGCCTCAAAAGGCGCGCGGCGCTGTAGCCAAAAGCGCTTAAAGAGGAGATGCGCCGATGCCGACCTTCGATCCTGTCAGGCCATTCCGAAAACTTGCCTACAACAACGCCCTTGCCAACCGCCGGCTGCTTCAGGCCTGCGCGACATTGAAGCCCGGCGAATTCGAAGCGCCGCGCACCAGCTTCTTCCCCTCGATCAAGGAAACCTTGAACCACATCATCACGGTCGATTGGTTCTATGTCGACGGCCTGGAAGGCGGAACGCTCGGGCTCAAGGCCTTCGAGGCCGACGAACCATTCGATGACGTTTCCTCGCTGGCAGAAGCACAGGCGAGGGTCGATCAGCGCCTGGTGGCACTTTGCGAGGCCCTGACGCCGCAGAGGCTCACCTCGACCATCAGCCTCCATCGCGGCGCCCGCATCCAAGAAGAGCGGATGGAAGACGTGATCGGTCACCTCTTCCAGCACCAGACCCATCATCGCGGCCAGGTGCATGCGATGCTCTCCGGCACCAGCGTCGCTCCGCCGCAACTCGACGAATTCATCGTTGCCGACGATGCGCGGTTTCGTGGCACGGAACTCACCGCGCTCGGCTGGAACGAAGAAACGCTGATGCGCTGATTTCAAAGTGTTAAAGCGACCTTAGCGTCCTATCGGACGCGCTGCGCTTTAGTCCTGCAGTCGTCTCTTCAGGCCGTCGATGATCGTCTTCGTGAGAAGGTCGTAATTCTCGTCGAAGTGATGATCGCCGGGCAGTTCGATGACCTCGGCGCCGCTATCTTTCAGCGCCGGACAGGCGACATCATCATCGTCGTCCTTGCCGTAGATGCATTGCACGAGCTTCGGATCGATGTTCTTCAGGTCGCCGACGGGATCGCCTCCCGCGCCTTCCGTCTTCTGGCCGAGCCAGCCGAGAACGGAGATGACGTAGTCGACTTCGTGCGAAAGCGACAGCAGCGACAATTGCGCCACCGCCGACTTTTCGGCTGGCTTGAGGAGCTGGTAGGTGGCGGGCACGACATCGGCACCGAAGGAATAACCGACGAGCAGCACATGCTTCACCTTCCACTGCTTGCGGTAGAAATCGATGATCTTCGAAAGATCGGCGGCGGTCTCCTCCGGCTTGCGCTCCGACCAGAAATAGTGGAGCGAATCGACGCCAACGACCGGAATACCTTCCTTCTGCAGCGTGCCGCCGACCTCCTTGTCGATGTCGCGCCAGCCGCCGTCGCCGGAATAGATCACCGCCATCGTATCGAAGGCGGGGGTCGCCTCGAGCACAGCCAGCGGCAGGCCAAGCGGGTTGCCGAAGGCGCCGGAGGCAGTGACGAGATCGTCGAGCGTATCGGCAAACGCCGTCTGCGCATCGTCGGTGGAGTCGCGGATCTCGATCGCGTCATGGGCCTTCTTCAGCGCCTCGGCATGCGCCCGGCCATCCTTGTTGGCATCAGGCGTGAAGACGGTAATGATCGGGTCCGGCAGGACGCCGTCGCTGAGGCCATATACGGTGCGTTCGCCGACCACTTGCTTGGACGCCGGCGTGCAAAGCGCCTGGGCAAGCGGAATGCCGGCGACCGGATTAACGGCAAGTGTCTGGCCGATCGTCGCATCCGGCGTTTGCGCGGCGATCGCCAGCGCCAAGGCCCCGCCCTCGCCGATGCCGGCGACGATTGGCAGGTGATAGGCGTTGTTGCCGGTCGCGCGCTGCACCTGCTGGCTGAGCGATTCGATGTCCGACACCATGTAGACACAGCCGTCGTTGAGGCTGACGTCGTACCGGCTGAGCGCCTGGATATAGGATGGAAAGTCGACGCCGATGACGACGGCGCCTTCGGCGACCAACCTGTCGGCTTCGGCCTTCTCATAGTCGCCCCAGCCGGCGGCATCCGAGATCAGCATCACCGTGCCCTTCACCTCCCCTTCCGGCAGGAAGATGTGCGGCGACGGGATGAGCCCGGTTTCGAAGCTTTGCGTGGTTTCCTCGGCGGCATCAGCCGGTGCGGCCGCGAGCATGCAGGCGCATGCCGTGGCAAGAAGGATTGTCCTGATCATTTTCTCACTACCCCTTTCAATCCGCCCCCAATCAGAAATGTCGCGTCCATCAACGCGATCATCGGATTGCCCCCTCCGGAGACCGCAAGATAGCGCGGTTGCCAGTGCGGATGAAACTTGGATTTGAATGCCCGAAGGCCTTTGAAGTTATAGAAGCGCTCGCCGTGTTCGAAGACGGTGCTGCCGATGCGGTCCCAGACGGGCGCCGCCTCGCGTTTCGACATGCCGGAGAGCGGCGCCATGCCGAGATTGAAGTGGGTGAAACCCTGCCCTCGCAGATATTCCATGATCTGCACGAAGAGAAAATCCATCGAGCCTTTCGGCGCGTCCGGCGAGAAGCGCATGAGATCGATCGTGCCCTCCTGTCTGGATTCGGTCACGAGGATATTGGCGAAGGCGACGATCCTGCCGTCCTTTTTCAGGATGCCGACCGGCTGCGAGGAGACATAATCGGAATCGAAGGCGCCGAGCGAGAAGCCCTTTTCCTTGGCATTGTGAAGCTCGAGCCAGGCCGTCGAAACGGCGGCTAGTTCATCGATGACGGAAGACACGTCCTGCGGTTCGACGACGGCGAATTCCAGCCCGTCGCGCTGGGCGCGGCTTGCCGTCTGGCGAAGGTTTGCCCATTTGCCGCCCTTCATCTCGAAGGTCCTCAGATCGGCCACCGCCAGTTCGCCGAGCTTGAAGGCGCGAAGGCCGGCATCGGCGCAATGGGACAGCAACGCCGGCGATATCTGGTAGAACACGGCCCGGCAGCCAGCGGCACGCGCCGCTTCGACGAAACGCCAGACGAGTTCCTGCACGGCGCGATGGTCGCCGACCGGATCGAACAGCGCGATCCAGGAGCGGCCCTGCCGGCCATACATGATGAAGGCGTCGCCGTTTTCCGAAAACATGATGCTCTTGTCGCCCATGCGCACCAGATTGGCATCGGCGTTGCCCTGCTTCATGACGATCTCGACGGCACGCACCAGCGCCTCGTCCGTCGCCTGCTCCGGCCGGAAGCTCGCCGGCCGGAGCAGGCTGAAGACGGCGATCGCCGACGAGATGATGGTGATGCCGAGTACGGCGCGCAGCCCGCGCGGCGCTTCGGCCGTAAATTCGAACTGCCACCAGAGCTGGTTGCTGTATTCGACGTCGCGATAGACGAAGAGCAGGATGACGACGGCGCCGACGACGATCACGGCGATCGCCATCAACCAGGACGCAGTCAGCGCCTGGTTGAGCAGCGAGGCCTGGCGGGTAAAGAGCCGGCGGCTGACGAAGAGCCCGAAGATGAGGAAGGCGAGAAAAGCGGCTTCGACGAGCGCGATCGCCTTCAGCAGCGACAAAGTCAACGCAGCAAGCGCCGAGAACACGGCCACCCACCAGGCGCCGTCGAGCCGCTGGCCGAGGCCGCGCGCGGCGACGACGAGCGCCAGCCCCAGCAGGCTGGAGAGGAAATGTGCCCCTTCGACCATCGGCAGCGGCAGATAGTTGGAGAGGAATTCGAGGTTCTGGTCCGGCGTCGGCGTGACGCTCGAAAACACCAGCATGACGCCGAGCAGCAGCGCGAGAGCCGACAGCAGCTGCGGCATCAGTCGCCCGCCGATACGTCGCATGCTGGAGGCGGCCGGATGGTCGACGAAACGACGCAGCTCCGCCGCCGAGACCGCGAGCACGGCGATCAACAGCGGCAGCACATGGTAGACCAGCCTGTAGAGCACCAGCGATCCGAGCACGGCATCGATGTTCACCGCGCTGCCGAGCGAGGCGATGATCACGGTCTCGAACACGCCGAGCCCGGCCGGAACATGGCTGAGCACGCCGAGACCGACGGCGATCGCATAGACGGCGAGGAAGACCGGCCAGCCGATTGCCGTCTGCGGCAGCAGCACGTAGAGCACCGACGCCGAGGCGGCGATATCGAAGGCGGTGACGAGGAACTGGCGCGACCAGGTACGCGAATCCGGCAAGCGGATTGCGACGGGGCCGAGATCGAGCACACGCCCGTCACGGCCGATAATCATCACCGCGCCCAGAATGGCGACGATCGAACCGGCGATCAGCCGCAGAAGGAAGGGGCTCACGCCGACGAGCGGGCCGATTTCGTCGGCGATGACGATGAGGGCGATCGCCGCGACGCCCGCAAGACCCAGTCCGAAGGACAGCGTGACGAAGGCGATGATTCGGCCGATATCCTCCGGCGAGAGGCCGAGGCGCGTATAGGCGCGGTAGCGGATCGCGCCGCCCGAAAGCGCGCCGAAACCGGCAGTATTGCCGACGGCATAGGCGCTGAACGCCGTCAGCGCCACATGCGGAAAGGGCAGCTTCTTGCCGATGTACTCGATGGCGTTGAGATCGTAGAAGATCAGCGAGAGGAAACTGAGCGCCGTGAAGAACAGCGCAAGCAGGATCGCGCTCGGCCTGGTCGCCGCCAGCGCACCGACGACGTCGTCATAACGCACCTCGTTGGTAAGCTGCATGATCGCGTAACCGACGAGGCAGAAGACCACCAGTGACGCGGCTGCCATCAGCGGCGTTCTGTAACGCCTGAAAAGCCCGCGAAAAGAAAACCCGTCCGTTTCTTCCATCTCTTCCAAATTGCCGTGCCCCGACATCTCGTACCCTGCTGCAACTTCCAGCTTGGCGGGAATCATTTCGAAAGACGTAACATGCGAGGCATATAAGCTCTATGAAGCCATGCCGCTGCTACCCCAGCCCCGCCGCCTGCGCCTCCATCATCCTCAATTGGGGCGAATTTGCGCAGCCGGGCGTCACGGTGCATTGCATTTTCGTAAGCTTCGGAAGAGCCTTGCGCTCGACGGAGAGTCGAGATGCGGGAGAATGGTTCGATATGCAGGATGGTCCGGCCTTCGTGATGCTTGCCGTCGGACGTCTGCTGCTGGGTGGCCTCTATGTCGCTGGCGGCATTCATCATTTTTTCGTTATCGTGCCGCTGACCGAGGCGATCGAAACCCGCGGCGTCCCTTTTGCAAAATGGGTGCTGGTCTTGGGCAGCATATTCCAGATCGTCGCCGGCATCCTGCTGATGCTCGGCCTTTTTGTCGCGGCAGCGGCATTCGGTCTCATCATCTTCACGCTGGCCGCCACCGTCATGCTGCTGAATTTCTGGGACATGCAGGGAACGGCACGCGACAGCGCGATCAATACCTGGAAAACCAACATGGCGATCATCGGCGGCCTGCTGATCGCAGCCGCCGGCGCGATGTGAGGCGGTTCACGCCGCCGGCTCGCCGCCCG
>NZ_JALBGX010000219.1:0-7124 GCF_023006465.1 Rhizobium sp. PRIMUS64
GGTCGTTGCCGCTCGGCTGCCGTCGCGCGCCAAGGCCTCGCGGATGGCGCCGACGATCAGGCCGCGTACCAGGCCAGGGTCGCGGAACCGCACGTCGGATTTTGCCGGATGCACGTTGACGTCGACGAGAGCGGGATCGAGCGTGATCGACAGCACCGCCACCGGATAGCGTCCGGATGGGATCGTCTCGGCATAGGCGCCGCGGATCGCCGAGAGGATCAGCTTGTCCTGCACCGGCCGGCCGTTGACGAAGGCATATTGATGAGCGGAGTTGCCACGGTTGAAGGTCGGAACGCCAGCAAAGCCAGTCAGCGAGATCTCTTCGCGCACGGCGTCGAGCGCAATCGCATTGTCCCGGAATTCCTTGCCGAGCACCTGCGCCATGCGCGCCAGATGATCGTCGCCGGTCGCCGGGAATTCCAGCGTCGTGCGGTCCGAACCCGACAGCACGAAGCGCACCGCCGGAAAGGCGATCGCCATGCGCTTGACGATCTCGGTAATGGCGCCGGCCTCGGCTTTCTCCGTCTTCAGGAATTTGAGCCGGGCCGGTGTGGCAAAGAACAGGTCGCGCACCTCGACGATCGTCCCGGGATTGGCGGCAGCCGGGCGCATATGCGCGATTTTGCCGCCGGTCACGGCGATCTCGTGGCCGCCTGTGCTGTCGCGCTTGCGGCTTGCAATGCTGAGCCTCGCGACCGAGCCGATCGAGGGCAGCGCCTCGCCGCGGAAGCCGAGCGTACGGATATCTTCGAGCGTCTCCGATATCTTCGAGGTGCAGTGGCGCCTGACCGCCAGTTCCAGATCGGCCGCGTCCATGCCCGACCCGTTGTCGCTGACGCGCAGCAGCGCCTTGCCGCCGCCAGCCGTGGCGATTTCGATGCGCGTCGCGCCCGCGTCGAGCGCGTTTTCGATCAGTTCCTTGGCAGCGCTCGCCGGCCGTTCGATGACTTCGCCGGCGGCGATCTGGTTGATGAGAGTTTCGGAAAGCTGTCTGATGGCCATGGGCTATTTTCGGGGATTCGCGGGCCGGAGGGAAGGGCTTTCGATGCGCTTTCCCAAAGCGTGATCACCGCCGTCTCCGAATTTAGGGGTGGCTAGTGTTAAGCCGGTTTTAACATAAAAATGGCATTTCTAATCACATACTTCCGGAAGCTGTGAAATCGAACAGATGTGGGACGCAATGGAATGAGTGCCGGCGTCGAAAAGGCGGACACATCATCAGAAATCGATGGGTCTCCCGCCGAGGCCGATCTGCAGACGGCGCTTTTCGATGTGGTGTGCGACAGCCTTTCCGCAGCTTTCATCATCTACGACAAGAACGATCACCTGATCTTCGCAAGCCGCCAGACCCTCGAATTCTTTCCGCTGCCCGCCGAAATGCTGAAGCCGGGCACGCGGCTTCGCGATTTCCTCGGTGCGATGTACGACACCGGCATTCGCCAGCAGTACGATGTCAGGCAGGGCGGCTCGCTGAGCCGCGAGGACTGGCTGTCGCAGAAAATCGCCTCGCATTGGCGTGAGCGCTTCGACGCCGTCGAGCGCCACGGCGCCGACAGCTGGGTCCGCTTCGTCAAGCGCAGGCTGCCGGGTGGTTACGGCGTCACCATCATCTCCGACATTTCCGAGAACAAGAAGCGCGAAGAGCAATGGCGCTCCGATCTGGAGCGCGTGCAACTGACCGAGGACATTCTCGACAATCTGCCGTTTCCGCTTTTCGTCAAGGACCGCAACCTCACCTATGTCGCGGTCAATCTCGCCTTCTGCGAGAAATATCAGACGAGCGCCGACGAGGTGCTCGGGCGCAAGAGCGGTGATCTTTTTTCAGAGGAGATCGCCAAGCGTTTCGAGGAGAGCGATCGCCACGTACTGGAGACTGGCGAGATGTCTGTCTCTCGCCAGCGTCAGATCTCCCGCGACGGCATCGAGCGCGACATCGTCAGCCGCAAGCACCGCATCGGCAAACCCGGCCGCTATTTCCTGGTATCGACCATGCAGGACCTGCCGCGCGACGGCGCCGATCTCGACGAGTTCGGCCAAGCGTCCGCGATCACCGCCTCCAGCAATCAAAGCTACCGCCGGGCCTATGTGCCGGTACCAACCGGCGTCGAGCGGCGCGAACCGGCGGCGATGGAAGCGATCGTTCCGGAGAATTTCTCCGGCCGCAAGGTCCTCGTCGTCACTGCCGACCTCGCAGCCGAGACCGCCGCGTTGCGGACGCTGACGAAATACGGCTTCGAATCCTGCTCGGTCCGCGCAGAGGACGAAGAGGAGCGGTTCCTGGAGATCGCCACCTCCTCCGGCATCTCGCTCGATCTCTTGATCATCGACAACCAGATGGGCATGCGCTGCCTCGAGCTCGCCGAGCAATACGGCATCCCGGCGCTCGTCATGGACGGTTTCCAGATCGCCAACGAGCTCACATTCCAAATCGCCCGCCATTTCAATCGCAACAGCCGCAGTGCTGCCGGTTCGGATACCGATTGGGAAATCAGCATTTCCGACGATGTGGTTGGCCTGCAGGTTCTCGTGGCCGAAGACAACGATATCAACCAGATCGTCTTCTCGCAGATCCTCGAAGGCCTCGGCTACCGCCATATGCTGGCAGCGACCGGCGACGAGGCCGTGCGCCTCTGGGCCGAGCACCGGCCACAGATCGTGCTGATGGATATTTCCCTGCCCGGTTTCAACGGCTTCGAGGCCGCGCGCCTCATCCGGCAGATGGAGGAAACCGGCGGCGGCACCCGCACTCCGATCATCGGCGTGCTCACCCAGGCCTTCGAGCGCGACCGCGCCGAATGCGTCAAATCAGGCATGGACGACGTCATCATGAAACCCGTCAGCCCCGATATGCTTGAGACGGTGTTTCAGAAGTACCTGATGGACGAACCTATGCGGGCGCGAAACTAGAAGGCGATACCCGTCAACTCCCTAGATTTTGGGCGTTTCAGGCGGCAGAGGCGGCTGATTTCCTATCGAATTGTTAAGACATGCCGGTCATTCTTTTGCATGGCTGCGGGGGAAGCTCGGGTTTGCATGATGAAATCGGCGGAAATAGCTTTCTTGACCGTGGGTCAGAATGAGCTTCAGGCGATGGCCTATACCGATCCGCTGACCGGATTGGGAAACCGCAATCGCATGCGGGAGAAGGTCCTGCAGATCTCTTCTGAGCGCGCCAGCGATCCGGCCCCCTTCACCATCGGTATCGTCAACCTCGACAGTTTCAAGCCGATCAACGATCTGTTCGGCTCGACAGCCGGCGATGAAATCCTCTGCCAGGTCGCCCATCGTCTCAGGGCCTGTATTCCTGATGGCGCGCTTGTGACCCGCCATGATGGCGACGAATTCGCCTTCGTGCTGCCGTTGATCTTCGAGCGGGCGAGCGCCGAGAAATTCGGCCAGATGATCCGTGAGGTGCTATCGGCCCCTTATGACCTCGGCGACCGCAACGTCCGTCTCTCCGCTTCCCTCGGCTTCTCCATCTATCCGTTCGCCGGGGAGGATTGCGAGGAACTGCTGAAGAGCGCCGAGACCGCCCTTTACCGTTCCAAGCGCCGCGGTCGCGGCCAGATCACCGTCTATTCGCGCGAGATCGCGCAGGAAATGAAGCGCGCCACGCAGCTGGAGCAGGCGCTCAGAAACGCCATCATCTCGGATGCGATCGACGTGCATTTCCAGCCGATCGTCTCGCTGTCCAACAACCAGGTCGTCGGCTTCGAGGCGCTTGCCCGCTGGAACGATCCCGATCTCGGCTTCGTGTCGCCCGGCGTCTTCGTGCCGCTCGCCGAAGAGCGCGGCTTCATCGACGCGCTGTCGGAGGCGTTGCTGCGTAAAGCTGCCGAAGCAGCACTTTCCTGGCCGCGCGAACTCTTTCTGTCGTTCAATCTTTCCTCGGCCCAAATGATGGATCCGGGCACGAGCAGCAGCGTCCTGTCGATCCTTGGGCGCGTCGGCTTCGATCCGCATCGCCTGGAGCTGGAGATCACCGAGACCGCGGTGATGAGTTCGGCCGATACCGCTCATCGCATCATCGCTGATCTGCGCGCCGCCGGTGTGCGCATCTCGCTCGACGATTTCGGCACCGGTCAGTCGAGCCTCGGGCGCCTGCGCGACTTCATCTTCGACAAGATCAAGATCGACCGTGCCTTCGTCTCGCGCATCAATTCCGATCGCGCCTCCGAACACATCATCAAGGCGATCCTTACCATGTGCGAGGGCCTGGAGCTGGAAGTCGTGGCGGAAGGTATCGAGGATTATGCCGAGGCAGTGAAGTTGCGCACGCTCGGCTGCGGCATGGGCCAGGGCTATCATTTCGGCCGCCCGGCGGACGGTATCGCGACGCTGCGCTTCCTGCACGAGAATTATTATGATCCGACCGTGATGGAGCGTGTCAGCGCATAAAACGATGGCGCCCCTGGGAGCGCCATCGCCTACGCTATACTACCACGCACGGATTACTTAGGCGTGGTCGAGCCGGTTGCCGTGGTGTCGGTACCGGTCGCAGCCGGAGCCTTTTCGGCCGCCAGCATTGCCAGCGTCTTGAACTCAGGTGCGGCCTTCAGCGATTCAGACGTTTCGCTGGTCGTCAGCTTGACGCTGCCGTCCTGGGTGTTCTGCGCGACGGTGATCTTTTCCATCGGCACGGCGACGTTCTTTTCGCCGATGCCGAGGAAGCCGCCGACACCAACGATTGCAGCAACAAACCCGCCGTCCTTCTTCAGGATCAGGTCGTTGACGCTGCCGATGCTTTCATTGTTGCCGTTATAGACCGACTGGCCGATATAGGTGTTGGCGCTGACCTGGTCCGGAGACTGTTCCGTCAGATAGCCGGCCTGAGCCGTGTCTGCCGTCGGTGCTGCGGCCGGAGCCTGTGCAGCATCGCCTGCGGGCTTGGTGACGTCAGGCGTCATCGGCTTCGGTGCTGCCGGATCGGCGGGGGCCGCCTGGGTCGGAGCAGCGGGATCCGCAGGCTGCGGTGCTGTCTGCGAGAATGCCGCCGGTACGAAAGCCGTGGCAAACAGTGCGCCAGCGGCAACGGTCGTCAGAAGTTTGCGTGTCATTTCGAACCTACCTTCGTTTTTTCCTAGAGTGTTCGCTGACGCGGTAACACCTATTTCTCAGGTCTCGTTGCCGCGCCGGTTCGAAGGGAAAATGACTGGTAGAGCGATTGGTTCCGGTTGAAAACTCGGAAAATTTCTCGATTTTCACGGAACATTTATCGAAGAACCGCCGCTAAAACGAGAAAAGGCGCCCCGATCGGGAGCGCCTCTGATGGCCTCTGATCACCCGGTGATCAGATCACGTAGACGGGATCGAACACGCCTTTGACCTCGATGCCGAGTTCCAACAGCGCGCCGGCACTGGGCTGCGCCGAACGGGCATCCTCATCCAGCCCTTCCCAGGCGGTCGTTACCGCCAGGCGGTCGGCATTGACGCCGATGAAGGCAGGGCAGGAGGGTTGGACGGCAGGAACCTTGTAGCGCGAGATGCGCAGGCCGTCCGGACTGTAGCGGTCGACGACGCCGGCGCCCCAGCGCGCATTCCACAAATAGCCGTCGGCATCGACCACCGAGCCGTCGATGTCGCCGGGGTCGTCCATGCTGTCGACAAGCACGATCGGCTCGCCCGAAGGCAGGCCGGTCAACGGATCGACCATGACGCGCATCAGCCGGTTGATGCGGGAATCCGTATAATAGCCGATCGTGCCGTCAGGCGAGAAGCAGATCGAATTCGGGATGCTGATGCCGTTGAAGATCTTCGTCACCTTGCCGCTAGCGACGTGATAGATGGCGCCGGCCTGGTTTTCCGCCCGCTTGCTCATCGTGCCGATCCAGAGTGCACCGGACGGATGGGTGCGGCCGTCGTTCGAACGGTTTTCCGGCCTGTCGTTTTCGAGCGCGGCGTAGAAGGTGAGGTTGCCGCTTGCGACGTCGCGCACGAAAAGCCCTTCTTCCGTCGCGATCAGCTGCCGCCCGGCGTCGATGCGGGCAAGCACGCTCGCCATGACAGGCAGCGGATGCACCTTTTTCGCGCCCGTCGAAAGATTGAGCTCGTGCAGTTCCTTGCCGAGGATGTTGAACCACCAGACGGTATTGCTGTCCGGATCATAGGTCGGGCCTTCACCGAGAACGGAATTGGTATTGCAAAGGGTTTTGCCCTCGAACTCATAAATATCGGTCATACGTTCACGCTCCCAATGGCTGCATCATAGGCGTAAATGGTCGCCTTGGCGCGCTCGGCAACCTCTGATGCGGTCATTCCTGGCTTGTAGATGCTGGTGCCGAGGCCGAAGGCGAAGATGCCGGCCTTGGTATAATCGCCGAAATTCTTATCCGACACACCACCGACGGCGGCAATCATCAGCTCCGGCGGCAGGATTGCCCGGATCGCCGTGATGCCGGAAGGGCCGAGCACGCTGGCCGGAAAGAATTTGAGACCGGTGGCCCCGGCCCGCGCTGCTGCCAGCGCCTCGGTCGGCGTAAAGACGCCCGGCATCGTCACCATGCCGTAGTCGCGCGCCCGGATGATCGCCTCGGGCTCGACATTCGGCGTGACGAGCAGCTTGCCGCCGGCCGCATGCAGGCTGTCGACCGCCTCGACGGTCAGCACCGTGCCGGCGCCGATCAGCACGTCGGCCGGTGCCAACTTCGCGGCGATCTCGATGGATTTGAACGGTTCCGGCGAGTTGAGCGGGATCTCGATCGCCGTCAGGCCATTTTCGATCAGTGCACCGACGACGCTTTCGGTCTCGTCAGGCCGGATGCCGCGAAGGATGGCGATCAGCGGGCGTTTCATGTCGGGGAAGGGGATACGGTTCATCGTGTCAGCTTTCTCAATTCGGCCAGATGGCTTCGGCGGCAGCCGAAAGCCCGCGGCGCACGGCGGCGTCGGCGTCGATGGCGGTGAAGGCAAGGGAGAGGGTTTTGAAGGCCTGCTCGTAGAGCGCCTGCAGGCGCCCTGAGGCGACGAGGGTGATGTCGGTGCCGTTTGCCGCATCTTGCAGCGCGCCGGCGATTTCGAGGCCGATCAGCGTGCCGGATAGCCGGGCTTGCGCCGCTGCGGCAGAAATCCCGTGCAGGAGCTGGCCGGAGCGGGCGGTAAACAGCAGGTTGGAGGCAAGGGCCGGG